>JAJFIN010000050.1 GCA_021774955.1 Alphaproteobacteria bacterium
GAAGGCATTCATGAGGAGGTTACCGCCGCATCAATTAAACGTGTCCTGGCGTGGCAAATCCGCGAGGCCATGACGGCGCAAGGCATGACCAAAGTAAAAATGGCCGCGCTGATGGAAACAAGCCGCAGCCAACTCGACCGCATTCTCGACCCGGACGATGTAAAAATCCAGCTTGAGACGCTGTACAAGGCGGCGAATGTTTTGGGGCGTGAAGTAAGGGTAGAGTTGGTTTAGAGTGGCATTTCCAATTGGTGCGCGCTTTCCGCCCAATGACCCTCTCCAATTGAATAACCGTGAGGTAAACCTGTCATGTCGAATAAGGTCTTCTATTCTTGGCAGAGTGACAGCCCGGCTAGGACTAATAGGAACTTTATCGAATCCGCTCTCAAGACGGCTATAAAGGAGCTTGGCAAGAGTGAAGGCGAATTTCAGAAGGCAGAAAGGGAGATTGGTCTTGATAAGGATACTAAAGGTGTCTCAGGAAGTCCGTCGGTTGTAGACACTATATTTGAGAAGATCCGACAATGCGGGGTATTTGTAGCGGATCTGACATATGTGGGTAAGACGGACGAGGGGCGACTGATCGCGAATCCAAATGTGTTGATCGAATATGGTTGGGCTTTGTCTCATATTGGATCTAAGAGAATCATTTGTGTAATGAATACGTATTTTGGAGAACCCTCTAAGGACTCTTTGCCCTTTGATATTGTGTATAAACGTTGGCCGTATGGCTATTGTCTGGCCTCGACGGATTCTGGACCAAGTAGAAAAACGGTTGAGGCCGAACTGGCGAATTTCTTGAAGTTAGCGATTCTTTCTGCTCTTCCTTCGGTTCCTTCAGATGAGCCCCCTGAATTCGAACTCCTTCATCCAGGAACCAGAAAGACATGTTTTCTTGACGACCGTGGATTTGCGGGGAAACACTTGCCTTTTGGCGATCCAAAAGGTGCGCAAGACATCTATTGGCTTGGTGGCAAGCAAAGGTCTTTGCGAATATTTCCTCAGCACCCATCATCCAAATTGCGTCGATCTGAACTTGAGAAAATTTCAAAGAAACAACCATTAGGGTTTCTCGATTCCAGTGTGTCAGGGAGCTGGGACATGATCAACGAGTCGGGATACCTCGTCTTCGAGGCAGAAGGTGCGCAATCGAAGAATCAAGCACGGAACATTACTCAGCTAACTCAATGGGGGGAGCTATGGTCCATTGATGCGGCTGTGTTGTCGCGAACGGGCTCTACGATCCCGTTTCCCGAGATCTCTCTATCACACGCACTGGCCAAGTTTCTTAGATTTATGAGTACTCAATTGAAATTGAAAGGCGAAGTAACACTTGAAGCAGGGTACTCAGGTATTTTGGGGATGTCTTCTAGCTTGCCACCGTTGGCGGACGGTATGTGCTGGAAGTCATTCGACAAGACATGTGGTTCAGCAGTGGAAGACGAATTCGTCACCACAATGGATGGCATTTCCTTGACCCCTTCGAATGACGGTGAACTTGTCGTCAGTTACGACGAATTCGACTTCCCTAGATTTAGGGAGGATCAAGAGGACGAGGAAAAGTATTTCATACATGCCTATAAGTCTTTGCTACCCTTCTTTGAGGACTATTGGGACACATTGGGAGTGGAGCGATTTCCACTTCTCCCTACACTGAAGTGAAGTTAATTTGAATGACTGCTTGATCCCATTTGTTGCAGTGTGAAGAGATCCTGTGTTGTGCCTATCCTTTTGTTAGTACGCCGTGAGCATGGAGCGTATTCACAAAACACCGGGGGTAGTTTTCCGCCCCCGATTCTCCAAATTCAATACTGAAGCTCTCAACCTACCCCGCGTTCGGTGCGGCGGCCTTGACTTCCGGGTCGACGTAGTCGAGGAATTTTTCGAAGTTGGCGATGAACATTTTGACCAGCTTTGCGGTCTGGGTGTCACAGGCGTCCTTGTCGTCCCATGTGCCGCGCAGCGGACTGAACTTCAATTCTTGCTGGGTTCAGTCGCCGACTTTCGCATGGCGACCACCAGGAGCGAATTTCGAACTGCAAGATTTCCGCGACGACTGCGGGATCGGCTGCGGCATAGTCCTCCAGATCTTTCCTCGAAAGCCCTTTAACGGGGGCCATCATCCCGACGGGATCGCCGTGCCGCCACGTCAAATTTGCGTTCGGCTATAAACGGCTCATCCCAAATCACTTTATGGATCTCTATTTGCGGCGCCTAAAAGCGATTTCTGAGCAAGCCGGCGGGCTGTGTAAACCAGCGTAATACTCCATCCAAGAACGACATGCCCGCCCAACGCACCACGTCATAGTCGTAACCGTCATATATAAAACCCGGCGCCACAGGTATAATGTAGTTACAAAAAAGGCAGAGTAGTAAGCAAAGATTGTTTTTCCGTAATCGGCTGCGCTCCCTTGGTCGCTAACAACCCTGACTTCATGCCTTCGCGGGGGTACCAACCTTAGCTGCACAGCGTCTTACTAGGGATGGAAGCGATTTTCCGGAGAAGGCCATTGAAACGCGCTGCATGAAGATCTGGTCGTGCGTTTTACTAAGGCTTCTGAGCGCCGGAATATCATCCACAACAAACGTGACCGAGATCAATATGTCTCCAAAAACACACAGTCCCGTCGATGGGTATATTGGTTCGCGTGTAAGGTTACGACGCATACTGATCGGCATGAGTCAGAAAAACCTCGGAGATGAGCTTGGCATTACGTTTCAACAGGTACAGAAATACGAAAAAGGAAAAAATCGCGTCAGCTGTAGCCGTCTCCATCAGATCTCAAAAATTCTGTATGTGTCGCCTAGGTTTTTCTTTGAGGGATATAAAGATACGGAACCCACAGGCGTGCGGGATGAATATGTGATTTTTATGGATAAGTTAGCGCAATCCCGCCAAGTGCTAAGACTTGTTAAAGCCTTCGAAAATATTGAAAACCAATCCGTGAAAGATGCTATCTTGAAATTGGTTGAAAGTGCATCTGACGGCAGTCCGTGTTAGCTATTTCGAGATAAATTGGCACCAAGATTAGTTGTCTGGCAAAGGCCATCTTCAACGCCTCGACTTCAAGATCATGTGTTCGATTTTAGCACGGACAATTGTGTCGCAGCTACAGAGCAGATGCGTAATCTCCCGAGCGCGAGCGGGCGGCAGGCCAGTGACGCGCAGACGGAGGGCGACATTACCTTCGCCGAAGCGAGTGACGGTAAGGCCAGACAAGCGTCCCTTGCTACCAGACAAAACCGCTGCCGCTAACTGCAGGATGTCCCACTCGGAAGCCCCGCTGACACTCAGCTCATGCACCACATCCATGTTGGCCGAAAGCGCATCTATATCGTCATCAAGCCCAACGTTGGAAGATCCAAGACCATCGGGCACTTGCTCATCGTTCTTTTTCATCTCCGCACCCTCGCATAAGAATTGTGAACCCATGCGCAGATGGACCGAGTTTGCGGTATTTGGAAATGTGGATTTCGAAAGCAGGCTTTTCATGGCCTAACCCTTCTTTAGCTGAATTTTTTCCGCGCCCGCAAGCTAGAGATCAAATCGGCGCAGGGACTTTATATATCGACGGTCCACACCTGTCACGTTCTTTCCTAGTCCACTTTGACGTGGTGTGAAGAGATGTCTTCGAAATTGAGGTTAAGAGAGCGCACGCCAATGTAACGGGCGAACCACCTGTGCCCGAAACATTCTGCCCAGAGAGCGCTTTCGACTGGACTTCTCTGTCGACCTGAGCGTGGATGCGGACAGTCTTTGTCTGTCGGTCACGGTGCGGCTGTGACGATCAGGCCGCGGCATCAAACTTCACATAGTAGGTGATCAACCAAATCCCGATCCGGTCTTGATCACTCTCATTGTAAAAGGCCACGCGCTCTATGATCGGTTGCTCAAAGATGTTCCCAAAACCATGGAGCACTTTGCCAGCAAAGTTGGACACGCACCTTCCTATACCGCCCGGCTCATTCGTCTCGCTTTACTCGCACCTGATATTATCAAAGCGATTCTTGAAGGCTATCAGCCACCTGAACTCACTGCACGCGAGCTGATGCTGGACACTCGCTTCCCGCTTGATTGGGATGAACAGAGATAATTCCTTGGCTTTGCAACAGGCTCTTAAGCCTGCCGAAAGTTCTTCAAATCGCTTGGTTTATGCCACCTCATCCGCACTCAAATAAAGCCTCGCTGAGACGAAGGGATGATTCTCTTGATTCAACCGGCATGAAAGCGTCTCTGGGTGTCGGGTTGCCTCATCGGTTCATTGCTAAGCGTTTGATTTGTCGGGGTTAATTACCGGTACACCGGTTCCACAGGAACTGTAGGAATTTGCAAATCGAAAACTGGCGGAGAGAGAGGGATTCGAACCCTCGAGACGTTTTACCGCCTACACGCTTTCCAAGCGTGCGCCTTCAGCCACTCGGCCACCTCTCCATTCCAATCGAAAATATCGACGTTTGGCGCCGGCCGCAAATGGTGCGGCGGCGGCGCACTATACTAAACGCACCGACCAGCGCAAGCGTTCGAAGGCGCAAAATTTCCCACAATTCCGCCAGCTTCGCGGCTCGCGCGCAACGGGTAGACAATTTTCCAGAATACCGAAAAGTGGTCTTGTTCTCTCTGTGCCAAAACTGTACAATTCACGCGACTGGACGGGGATTTGTGTGCTCTGGGGAATAGGGCGCACGGTTCAGTCGTAACGACCATTGAAATTGCGGTCTTTTGACTGGGGGGCTTACTACATATGGCTATTTTTCGCTTCATCGCTTTAATTTTACTTGCTGCAGGCTTGATGCTTGCAGGCGCCGATATCTTCACCACGCTTGAGGGCGGAGCTTATGCGGCTCGTTCTATGGGCGGTGTTTGGGGAACAATTGCTGGAGCCACTGGCATTCCAGGCCCAGACTCGCTCGGTTCCGAAGGAATTGTGGGAATGATTATGGGGTGGCCAGCCTATGCTATTCTTGGGGGAATTGGCTTGGTTTTGGCGCTTTTGTTCCGACGTCGGGACTAGTTAGCTCGAAGTTACGGGCCTAGATAGAAGGGCGTCTGCCGGGGGGCGGACGCCCTTTTTCTGCGTGCGTGAAAGATTACTAGCCGTTAGAATATATTGAACACTGCTCGACGGTGATGAAGTCAGTCACTTTGGAAAAAGGCTTCAGTGATCATGAGCCGCATTATTGTATTTGTTCTTTGGGCATTAGCGCTTGCCGGTTTAGGGCGCGATGGTGTGGCCAGTGCCCAATCCGGGCACGTGGAAATTATGAGTCTTGGAGACTTGTGGCAAACCATCCATGCTGACAGTCTCATTGCCGTTCATGATTTTTTAGGACACGGATTTGGCGGTGCGATCGTTGCCGGTATTTTGGATTGGCCGATTTGGGGCCTGCCGCTGGTTTTATCCTTTTTTGTCATTGTGGTTCGGTCGATCTTTCGCACGTTTTATCCCAAGGTCAAATTGAGCTGAGCCGTCTGCTCAAAACAAGATCTGACCGCTCTTATCTTTCAAGCTGATCGACATTTCGAATAGCACCTTTGTCGGCCGATGTTGTAAGAGCAGCATAAGCTTTCAAAGCTGCACTGATCTGTCGTTTTCGAGGCATCGCGGGCTTCCATCCCCCTCGCCCTTTTGCGTCCATTGCTTTTCGTCGTTTGGCAATGACATCATCGGTAAGCCTGACATTGATAGTTCGGCCGGGAATATCGATATCAATAATGTCACCCTCTTCGATAAGACCAATCGTTCCACCGTCAGCAGCCTCGGGGGAAACATGCCCAATGGATAAGCCGGACGAGCCACCGGAAAAACGACCATCGGTAATCAGCGCACAGTCTTTCCCGAGGCCCATCGATTTTAAGTAACTCGTTGGATAAAGCATCTCTTGCATACCCGGCCCACCACGCGGGCCTTCATAGCGCACAATCAAAACGTCACCCGCCGAGATTTCCTTGTTCAGAATGGCGTTTACAGCTGCTTCTTGGCTTTCCAATACGCGCGCCGGCCCCGAGAAGGTGAGGATGCTGGCATCCACGCCTGCCGTTTTCACAATGCAGCCGCTTTCGGCGAGATTACCAAAAAGAACAGCAAGACCGCCATCTAGACTATACGCATTGTCGATATTTCGAATGCAGCCATTTTCGCGATCCGTGTCGAGTGAGGGATAGCGCTTGGATTGGCTAAATCCCTTGGTCGTCCGTATTCCGCCAGGGGCCGCCTTATAGAACGTTTGGATGTCGCTATCATTCGTGGTGACAATATCAAACCTCTTGATGGCATCTCCGATACTATTGCTATGAACGGTCGGTAAATCTTGGTGGATCAATCCGCCGCGATCAAGCTCGGCCAACAAACCCATCACACCACCGGCGCGATGGACATCCTCCATGTAATAGAGATTGTTAGACGGCGCGACCTTACACAAATGCGGCACACTGCGTGACAGCCTATCAATGTCGGCCATTGAAAAAGGAACATCGCCTTCACTTGCAGCCGCCAATAAATGCAGGACTGTGTTTGTCGATCCACCCATGGCAATGTCGAGGCTCATGGCATTTTCAAAGGCTTCGAAACAAGCAATCGTCCGTGGTAACGCATTTTCATCATCTTGTTCATAATATCGTTTGGCAAGATCAACAATTCTTTGGCCGGCTTGAACAAATAATGCTTCACGATCTCCGTGCGTCGCCAGAAGGCTACCATTACCTGGTAGCGAAAGGCCCAAGGCTTCGGTTAAACAATTCATCGAATTGGCGGTAAACATGCCTGAGCAGGATCCGCAGGTCGGGCACGCCGAGCGCTCCACCGCAGCCGCTTGAGCGTCGCTGGCATTTGGGTCTGCTGCCACGGTCATAGCGTCGATAAGATCCAAGCCTTTTTCCTCACCGTCTTCGAGTATGCGCCCCGCTTCCATCGGCCCGCCAGAAACGAAAACCGTAGGTATGTTAAGCCGCATGGCGGCCATCAGCATACCGGGAGTTATTTTATCGCAGTTCGAAATACAGACCAGCGCATCCGCGCAATGGGCATTGACCATGTATTCGATTGAATCAGCAATGAGATCGCGTGATGGCAAGCTGTAGAGCATCCCGTCGTGACCCATCGCGATCCCATCATCGACAGCAATTGTGTTAAATTCCTTTGCCACGCCACCGGCTTTTTCAACTTCGCGTGCGACCAGCTGGCCTAGGTCTTTTAGATGGATATGACCCGGTACAAATTGCGTGAACGAATTGGCAACCGCGATAATGGGTTTGCTGAAATCCCCGTCTTGCATACCCGTGGCGCGCCAAAGGGCACGGGCGCCCGCCATATTACGCCCCGCGGTGGAGGTCTTTGAGCGATAGGGAGGCATGTTGTTTCCTTTTTGGTTGCCGTTCCTCGCTTGGATTCTTGAGTATCAATAGACGGTGTGCAATTGTGTTTCAATAAAACACCCTTGCCAATGTTCAAAGAACTCCAGGCAGGCGGCATAAAGGTCACGCCAAAGGACGCCTCTTAGAGGCTTAGAAACATGACGCCAATACCCACGACAATTGTTGCAAGGATACGTCTTTGGCCGAAGGGCTCTTTCAAATAGAAAGTCGCAATCAAGGCAGCGAAAATAACGCTGGTCTCACGTAGTGCCGCGACGGTGCCAAGTTGATTTGTCGTCCAGGCCCACACCACAATCCAATAGGCGATCAACGACATTAACCCGCCGAGCACTCCGGGTTTCCATTGTTGTTTGACCAATGAAACAAAAGCGCCACGTCGGCGAAATAGGGTTATGCACAGTAACGGGATCGCATGGAGGAAGAACACCCACAGAACATAGGAATGTGCCGAGCCCGCGACGCGCGCGCCAACGCCGTCCACGACCGAATATGTTGCAATAAACACGGCAGTACCGAGTGCAAAGAAGATTGGTTTAGCATGAAACTTCCCATGCTGACCAATTGCAAGAGTGATAATTCCTCCTGAGATTAATAATATGGCCGCCCACCCACCGAGAGTGGGTATCTCTGCAGCGAAGAATATCGCCAATAATGTCGTTAACAAGGGGGCGGTTCCGCGCGCGATTGGGTAGACCTGGCCAAAGTCCCCGTGCTTATAGGCCAGAATGAGAAAACTCATATAGCCGACATGGATGAACGATGTTGCGATCAGGAAGGGCCATGCTGCCGGTTCGGGCAGTGGAGCGAACGGTATCATGATGAGTGCGAAAAAGGAGGAACTGACGGCGATGAGGGTCATGGCCAAAAGCCGGTCACCCTGTACTTTTACCAACGCATTCCAGCTCGCATGCAGCAGTGCGGCAAGCAAAACAAGAGCTAATACACCAAGTGTCAAGCGAGCACCCTCAGCACTTGCCAGATAAGGAATCCCGCACTCACCAAAAAGCC
>JAJFIN010000491.1 GCA_021774955.1 Alphaproteobacteria bacterium
GCTTGCCCGCGCACGTTCAGACGTGAGCCCATTGACGACCAAAATCAAACGCCTTCCATCACGGACACTAGAACCAACAAGGCCATACCCAGATTCCTCTGTGTGGCCGGTCTTAAGACCATCGGCGCCAACATTCATAAATAAAAGTGGATTGCGGTTGGGCTGTGTTATGTCGCTCCAACGATATTCTGTTTCAGCAAAGTAGCTGTAATAGTCTGGATATTGGGTGATGAGATGACGTGCTAAGACGGCCAAGTCGCGCGCAGTAACCCGATGTTCCGGATCAGGCCAGCCTGTGGCATTTTTAAATGTTGAATTTGTCAGCCCAATCTCGATGCCGCGTTCGGTCATCCGTTCAGCAAACGCTTCTTCAGTACCACTCATACCTTCAGCAATGACGATACAAGCATCGTTCCCCGATTGCACGATAATGCCGCGCAGCAAGTCTTCAATGCGGATTTCGGTATCGACAAGCGCCCACATTTTAGAACCCGGTTTTTGCCACGCTTTTTTGCTGACCATGAAAGTGTCGTCTAAGGTATAGATGCCTTGTTGGAGCGCTTCAAATGCCAGAGCAACGGTCATCAACTTACTCATGGAAGCTGGCGCCATCAGTTCATTGCCATTCTTTTCAAACAGAATCTGGCCCGTTTCGCCGTCCATAAGAACGGCATATTCGGCTTCCGTATCAACGGTTTGCGCTGATATTGTCGAGCTCCAGCTCAACATGGCCGCCAGCAAAACAAGCAAAAAATAGTGAAAACGCATATTACGAAAACTCCAATTTCTAACCTTGAGCATCAACAACAATCCGCGCTCCAGCATGGCCTCTCGATAAAATTTGCGCCAGCGTCTGATCGGCTTCCGGGATCGTCATGATCGGTCCGACCTGCACACGATAAAATCGAGCGCCATTAATATCGACGGGCTGTACACGGACCGCTTCTGAATCATAGCCTTGCTGTAACAACCGTGATTTTGACAACAGTGCATTTTCATAGATTTGGAACGCACCGGTTTGAACATAAATATCGTTTTGCATCGGCACTGAAACAACCGTCACCTCGGGTTGCTCAAATGTAACGGCCGGTCCATTCCGCGGCGCTGGAATTTCAGGAGCAGCTTTTGCGCCAACCGGGGGCGCAAGTTCAGTCGATGCAATAACAGCGACTGGAGCAGATCCAAAAGCTTGCCGGTTTTCTTTTTCAGTCTTAGCTTTGGCTATCTTAAATGTTTCCTGATTGGCCAGGCCTAAATATTCAACCCGAACTTTTGCGGTCCCTTTATTTTTAAAACCAAGAAGTTCGGCTGCATGTTTTGACACGTCAATGATCCGCCCGTGCACAAAGGGGCCTCGGTCGTTGACCTTCAACACCACCTGTTTTCCGTTTTCAAGATTGGTGACGCGGACTTTAACCGGCATCGGAAGCGTCCGGTGCGCCGCTGTTAATTCGTTTTGATTGAATGTCTCGCCATTCGCCGTCGATTTGCCGTGGAAGTTCGGCCCATACCACGATGCCAGACCGGTTTCGTCGTAAGTCGGCTGCTCTTTGGGATAATACCAAACACCCCTCACTTGATAGGGTGTGCCAACCTTATAGGGCTTACCAGTTGGCGCCGATGTCGATTGAATGGGCGCTAATGTCGAACACGCAGAAAGCGCCACAATTGCGGCCAAAACTGACGCAAATTTAATATTGGAATTCAGGTTCATACTCTTATCTCAGATCAACGAATCGCAGGAATGAAGGAGCTAAAACATTACCCAACACATACGCGCACGGCAACCAGTGGCCCCACAGTTCAAATATGCCCAAAATCCTTGTATCTACCCGATATAAATAAGAGGTAACATGTAAACAAGTTATAATTGTATATTAACATCAAACAGTCTCAAATGCAGACCACGTTTCCTCTGAAATAGCTCAACAAATGAACAAGAAAAACAAGGCTACAGCCACAGACAACAAATCCTATCACCACGGTAATCTACCTGATGCGTTGATTTCAGCGGCCGAGGACTTACTCGATAGTGAAGGTATAGAAGCGGTGACACTGCGTGCCGTTGCGCGTCAAGCCGGCGTCAGTCAAGCCGCCCCCTATCACCACTTCAAAGACAAAAACTCCCTACTGGGCGCCGTTGCGCGCCGCGGTTTTGAGCACCTAATCGAGGTTATGCAAGCAAGGGCTGAAAAGCATGCTCCCGAAGAAGACAACCTCACCAGTTATGGCATTGGTTATGTCGAATTCTCAATCGACAACCCAAGCGCCTTTAGTTTGATGTTTGGCCCTGCCTTCGATTTCGAGACGATTGACGACCCCGCGCTGATTGAAACCGCTTCAAATGCTTTCCATCTCTTGGAACAAGGTCTCGCCGATCACATCGGCGTCCCCGTCTCTGACACTAAAGAATTCAAAACCGCGACACTGACCGCATGGTCCCTCGTCCACGGTTTGGCCTGCCTCGAGCAAGGCGAGCGGATCGATTTAAGCGCGTTGAGCGCGGAGGAACGTCTGGCGCAAATTAGAAGGGTTTTCAGCATGGTCGACTTCCAAGCCGGATTTTTGCAGCAATAGCCGCGCCGGGGCTCAATTCATTCTTTGACTATCTGGCGAACTTTGCTACGTGATAGCCCGAGAGCTGAGCAATTCAGATTCTCCCATAGGATGGGTGGCCGAGTGGTTGAAGGCACTGGTCTTGAAAACCAGCAGGCGTGAGAGCGTCTCGTGGGTTCGAATCCCACCCCATCCGCCAATTAATGCTCATAACTTATTGTAAATAAACAAAAAATCCATTTCTCGGTGCTTCTGTTCCCACACATATTCCCACATCATCGGTGTTAGTGGGTTGATTCCGCATGCCCAAGCGCTGACAAGAACCTCTTCCCAAAAGAACTCTGATAGAATCGTGGCAGGATCTGCTTCGATGATTGAAGCCTTCAAACTCTTTCTGTCTGCTTTGTCCGGAAGATTTAAGTCGAGAGCGCAGCTTGAAGCAGAGGTGCTGATTTTGCGGCGTCAGCTTGCTGTCCTGCAGCGTCAAACACCGAAGCGTATTCGCACCTCATCTTTCGACAGATTTCTCGTCATGTCGGCCTGTCGGTTTTGGCCATCCCTCTTGAATGCTGTTGTCATTGTCAAACCGGAAACTGTCTTGCGCTGGCACCGAAAGGGCTTTCGCACCTATTGGCGGTGGAAATCACGAAACCCAGGCGGGCGATCCAAAATCGACGCCGACACTCGCGCGTTGATCCGGCAGATTAGCCTTGAAAATCCTCTATGGGGAGCGCCGCGCATTCACGGCGAATTACTCAAGCTTGGCATCAACATCTGCCAATCCAGTGTTGCCAAGTATATGGCGAAAAGGCCTCGACCCTCAGGACAATCCTGGAAGACCTTCCTCATGAACCACAAGGACGGTATCGCATCTCTGGATTTTCTGGTTGTTCCGACGTTCGGTTTCAAGCTGCTCTACTGCCTGGTTATGCTGGACCACAATCGAAGAAAAATCCTTTGGACGAGTGTCACTTATCATCCGACTGCGGAATGGGTCGCACGGCAAATCACTGAAGCCTTTCCCTGGGATGAGGCTCCTGACTATTTGATCCGAGATAATGATAGTATCTTTGGATTGGCCTATCGACGG
>JAJFIN010000492.1 GCA_021774955.1 Alphaproteobacteria bacterium
GCACAATGAGATAAGAAGCTAAGCCGCCTAGCAAGAGCTCCGTTCCGGGATCGGGCTGTCGAGGTGGAGCTCGATAGAGACACAGAAACGGTTGCGGGCGGTCAATGTGCAGATATACGTCATTAGGCAATGTGCGATCGATCCGCACCCCTTGCCGAATGAGATCACCGATCTTATCTATATCTTCACGGGAAGTCGGAGCGCTGTTATTCATAGTCGCCCCAACTCCGAGACTACCCCAGGGATGGTGGTCCGAAGCGCCTCCAACATAGCGTTTATGTGTTCAGGGGAGCCGACGCCCGTCCATTCGTCCATGAAGAATTTCTTAACTTCGACTGCCAACACACAACCGGTTTTTGGAAAAGTGCGGTGAACGAATTCGGCTAAATAACGTCCGCGAAAATTGACATTCTCCCTAACGTCTAGGTGTTCATCAAGAAAATCGAACGCATGAAGATCGGCGATAAACCGATCAACCAAAGGACCCCAACGGGACCGATCCATTGACCCGGTGCCAACATTGACGTCCGGGTTCGCTACAGGGTCTGCCGGCTGTGCGCGCGGTCCCTCGCGCCGGTGATTGTATGAATGAAGGTCGTAAACAACGAATTTGCCATACCGCTGCTCAACCCGCCGCAACAAATCCTCTAGCAAGTGATAAAACGCACGATGTTCTTCAAGGGAACGCTCCAACGCTGGCTTTCTGATTGGCTTGTCCCAAACCTTCAGATTCCAGCAGTCTTCGGGCTGCACGCAAACAGCCGCGTCCAGTGTTCGGTTTAAATCAGCCTCAAACCGCGATCGGCGGGCGATAATTTGACTATGGCACGCTAGAGTCCAGTAATCCGTATAGGGATCTTCTTCACGGATGCGCGTGCTTTCATCAATGGCGAGATGTGCGAGTAGCTCGGGCCGCATTTCATGACCGGCATGTGCCGCCACCCCAATGGTCGGTCCCTCTCCCATTGCCACATGCCACAAAAGTTTGGGATCTCGTGATCCTGCGAGTTGTTCCAGTTCAACTCCTGGTCCAAGGCTCACAGTCGCAGCCATAGCATTTCCCATCAGTTTTGGGCCTACCCATTAGTCTAGTTTCCAGGCCCTTCGACAAAAACCGAATGCGCACACAATCTTCGACTACTTTGCCACGCCTAGATCACCGACCAGCTGCAATGACGCCCAAGAGAGCGTATTCATACTCACTATATAACCATCGCCCTATCTGTCTCTATCAAAAGCTGGGATCCTTCGATCGGGTCGGACCGATCATGGAAATATTAGGCATCTCACTTTCCATGGTGAAGAAATCGTTAACAATCTCCCGGCATGATCGACATTGGGCGCGAACAATAGTGACGGAGTCTTGTCTTGACTCAATCTTGGTTTTTGAAACGGCAATCAGTAAGTCTATATCCGGACCCGGCTCGGGTCGTTGTCAGACCCTTTAAACCCGCAGTCGAGCCGCGCGAACTCAATCCTACCGACAAGAGCCGTGCCCAGCACATTATTGAACGGGTACTCAGCCTTGATGCCGATGCAGCTGAGAAAAAGCTGAATGACGTTCTGGTGGATTTTGAAGGGCGGCATAAACGTCTAACGGACATTTTTGATGCCCGCGCTATGGAAATTGAAGAGCTTCTGGGCCAGCATGACACGTTAACAGATGTTCAGCGCTGCCTGATCGGCACCTATTTTCTGCATGAATATTCATTCGAAGCTTCGGCTTTGTTTAACCCAAGTATTGTGCTCGATCCCGATCAATCAAGCGCACCCGAGGGTGGTTGCCGCTTCATCTTGAGCCTCCGTGCGGTCGGTGAGGGTCATATTTCATCGCTAACGTTTAGATCGGGAGCCATTGACGCTGATGGTAATGTAGAAGTTGACCCGACGACGCACCTTGCCTCAATACCTAAGATCCAAAGCCGAAAAAGCAATTACAACGGCGACGAAGTAGAAGTTATTTTTCGCCCAGAAGATACGCTCTCGGAACGAGTACTTTTTCCGGTCACCAGCAGCCAAGCAAACGGCATTGAAGACGCCCGGTTTGTTGAATTCGACGATCAGACGCATAAAACTTATTATGCAACTTACACTGCATATAGCGGACGGGAAATCAGGTCGGAACTGTTGGAAACAACGGACTTCAAATCATTTCGTTTTATGCCATTGAACGGGGACGCAGCAAAAAACAAGGGAATGGCTTTATTTCCGCGGAAGATAAACGGGCGCTATGCCATGATTGCACGCCACGACAACGAGAACCTGTATTTGATCTATTCCGATGATCTCCACACTTGGGATGGCGGCGAACCAATTCTCAAGCCTGAATATCCATGGGAATTTGTCCAGATTGGAAACTGCGGCTCGCCCATTGAATTGGACGATTGTTGGCTTTTGCTGACACATGGCGTCGGTGCAGTGCGGAAATATTCGATAGGTGCTGTCTTATTGGACAAGAAAGACCCTTCTAAAGTTCTCGCAAGGTCAAAAGAAGCGTTGATCCACCCGGATCCCACCGAACGTGAAGGATATGTACCAAACGTTGTCTACACCTGCGGCGCATTGCGGCATGGAGACAAGATTATCCTTCCCTATGGCGTGTCGGATACCTTTACAAATTTTGCGACGATAAAAATCGACGACCTAATGCAAGCGCTGTCGGATTGAACCATATTACCCAGAAAACAGCTCTTGGCGTGACGTTACTCAATGGACCTTCCTAGCCATGACACCGCTTCCTCCCTCAAAAGCGCGTTAGTAAAATTGAGCGCTGGCGGCAAAACACAACCTCCAATTTAGGTCCGGATCACCCAGGTTGCAGGAACTGCACAAATTCGGATTCCATTAGTATACGAACTTGATCTTGGTCAACGCGATGTGCTTCACTAATCGATAGGCTTGTATTCTCAAGAGGTCGTAAAGGTCTAAGCGCCCCCCTCTTTTTTTTGTATATGTCGATGTAAAAGTTAGTTCGACCACGCGCTGGCCAGAAAGAAGCGATAAGCGTGCCCGGTGCATCGCACCAAAAAGCTCTAGATGATCTTGAACTCATTAGCGGAGTGGCGCTAATTGGGAACTACCTCCCGCGCCAATGCGGCATCGCCACATTCACAACCGATCTTACCGAAGCGATAGCTCAAGCATTTCCAAAAACGAATTGCTTTGCGGTGCCAATTACCGACACTGAAGAGGGTTATCGATATCCAGAGCGCGTCCGCTTTGAAATTGAACAAAACGACCTCGCATCCTATCGATTTGCAGCAGACTTTCTGAATATTAGCGCCGTCGATGCGGTCTGCCTGCAGCATGAATTCGGTATCTTTGGGGGACCGTCGGGTAGCCATATCCTGACCCTTGCAAAAGAACTGCGTGTTCCTCTCATTACTGTCCTGCATACGATATTGCGCGACCCCAGTTCTGAACAGCGCCGTGTCATGGAGGAGCTTGCCGGTCTCTCAGATCGTTTGGTTGTCATGAGCAAACTTGGTGGCAATATCCTATCTGAAGTTTATTCCGTTCCCGATGAGAAGATCACCTGCATACCTCACGGCATTCCGGATGTGCCGTTTATCGATCCTAATTTCTACAAAGACAAATTTGGTGTGGAGGGAAAGACCGTCATTCTCACCTTTGGTCTTCTGTCACCAAACAAAGGCATAGAGAATGTCATTCAGGCTCTTCCGGAGATTACCAAACAACATCCTGAAACTGTGTTCATCGTGTTGGGTGCCACACATCCCAATGTCAAAAAACAAGATGGTGATGCTTACCGTATATCCCTTGAGCGTTTAGCGGCGAAACTGGGAGTCGAGCAGAATGTGGTTTTTTACAACCGTTTTGTAGCGTTGGATGAATTATTGGAATTCATTGGTGCAACAGACATTTATATTACACCCTATCTAAATGAAGCTCAAATAACCTCAGGTACACTGGCCTATGCTGCCGGTATGGGTAAAGCCGTTATCTCCACACCGTATTTATACGCACAGGAACTATTGGCTGATGAAAGAGGTATAATCGTACCCTTTGCCGATCCAGCGGCAATTACAGCGTCGGTGATAGGTTTGCTTCAAAACGAAGCAAAAAGGCACAGGCTGCGTAAACGGGCCTATCAAATGGGCCGCGCAATGGCGTGGCCAGAAGTCGCCAAGCGCTACATGGAATGTTTCGCTGATGTTCATGAAGATCGGCTGAGACATCCCAAACGCCTGAAGAACGCGTCACCCTTGAATGTGCGGCCACGGGAGCTTGTGAAGATTGATCTACAGCATTTGGATCGATTGACGGACGATACTGGAATGCTTCAGCACGCCACGTTTATCATTCCAAACTACCCTGACGGCTATACCACAGATGACAACGCCCGTGGCTTGCTTGTCACCACCCTTCTAGAAGACTCGGGCCAATGTGTCGATAAAGCTCGGGAATTGAGTGTTCGCTACCTGGCTTTCCTGCTGCATGCCTTCAATCGGTCCAATGGTAGGTTCCGCAATTTCATGTCTTATGATCGCTGCTGGCTCGAAGAGGTGGGCTCGGAGGATAGCCACGGCCGGGCTCTATGGGCGCTTGGAACAGTGATTGGTCGAACAGAAATATCCGCCTATCGCGGAATGGCCACGCGCATATTCGACGAAGCATTATCCGCAATAGTGAAAACGAGGAGCTATCGCACCTGGGCCTTCGCCCTCCTTGGGATTGACGAGTACCTTTCCCATTTTTCAGGCGATCGTAAAGCGCAGCATGTACGCGACCTTTTGGCCGAACGCTTAATGGAAGCGTTACAAAGAAATGCCAAACCTGAGTGGCCGTGGTTCGAGGACATTCTAAGCTACGCCAATGCCGTTCTTCCCCATGCCCTCATCATTAGCGGCAAGGCAATGAACAATGAAGCCATGACCCAAAGTGGTATCGACGCGTTAGCCTGGTTGGCAGACATCCAATGTCCACCAGAGGGATGCTTTTCACCGATCGGCTCGAATGGGTTTTATCCGCGCGGTGGTGAACGCGCCCGCTTCGACCAACAGCCAATAGAAGCTCAGGCCATGGTGTCCGCCTGCTTGGACGCCTACCGCATCACCAATGATCCAGATTGGTGGGCGAAGGCGCGCTGGGCTTTCGATTGGTTCTTCGGATCGAATGATCTATCGGAATCTCTCTATGACCCGCTGTCGGGGAGTTGCCGCGATGGATTGCACGCCGATCGCCTGAATGAAAATCGGGGAGCG
>JAJFIN010000493.1 GCA_021774955.1 Alphaproteobacteria bacterium
AACTCCCATCGCTAATCCCGGGCGAGCATCACTTGAAGCTGTTTTAAATCCACCCAACACAAATGAATTGTATTTTGTGGCGGACGGTTCTGGGGGGCACGTGTTTGCGGCTACATTGGCGCAGCACAATCGCAATGTCTCTAAGTGGCGTCGGGTGGAGAATGAATTGAAAAAGTCTCAATAGAGGAGACACCTTTTGACTATTTCAAGTATGACAGGTTTTGGCCGCGCAGATGGCGAGCATGAAGCTGACCATTGGGCTTGGGAGATCCGAAGTGTCAATGGACGAAACTTGGACACAAGATGCCGGTTACCTGCAGGTTGTGAAGGACTAGAGCAGGAAGTGCGAAAACGCTTATCCGCTCGGTTTAAAAGAGGCAGTATACAGATTAACCTCCATCTCAAGCGCCATAATGGTAAGACGGAAATTGCCATTAATGAAGAAGCGCTTGCACAGGTGCTTTCCGCTATGAAAGATTTGTCTGCCAAAATTGATGCGCAAAAACCAAGCCTCGACGGTATTATGGCGTTAAAGGGTATTGTCGAGACGCGTGAGCCAGAAGAATCTGATGAACAACGAGATGTGAGAGAAAGGGCTTTGTTCGCAAGTTTTGGCGATGCCATTCAATCACTTGCCGAATCACGAGGCAAAGAAGGCCAGTCATTGGAGCAAATTTTAGTCAGTCAGATCGATCAGATTTCAAACTTAGCTGACCAAGCTTTTCAGATAGCAAGCGAGCAACCAGATAAGTTGCGGCAACGTTTGAAGACCCAAGTGACTGAATTGCTTCAAACCAAAACGGGTATATCAGAAGAGCGCCTGGCCCAGGAATTGGCGGTTCTTGCGACCAAATCGGATGTGCGCGAAGAGGTGGATCGCTTACGTTCGCATTGCGATGCCGCCCGTGCGCTTTTGAACCAAGCAGGTCCAGTAGGGCGGAAACTTGATTTTCTTACACAGGAGTTCAATCGCGAAGCCAACACCTTGTGCTCAAAATCTGTTGATGTAAGCCTTACCCAAATAGGTTTGGATCTGAAAACGGTGATCGATCAGATGCGCGAACAAGTTCAGAATATTGAATAGAGTCCTTTATGCCTCTCGATGAAGTTCAAAGACGCGGCATGTTGCTGGTTTTATCCTCTCCTTCGGGAGCGGGTAAATCGACATTGGCTAAGATGTTGATTGACAGCGACCCTAATATTTCTATGTCGGTTTCTGTCACTACCCGGCCTCCGCGCCCTGGAGAGGTTGATGGACAGGATTATCATTTTGTCAGTACCGATGATTTCGGCTTGATGGTGAACAGACAGGAATTGCTGGAACACGCCAAAGTGTTCGATCATCATTACGGCACACCACGCGGGCCTGTTGAAAACGCTTTGGCAAATGGGCAAGACGTTTTGTTTGATATTGATTGGCAAGGGGCCCAACAACTAACTGAGGCCGCGCGTGATGATTTGGTAAAGGTCTTTATCCTGCCACCATCGAAGCAAGAATTAGAAAAACGATTGCTGGAACGCGCGCAAGATCCTATCGATGTTGTTCAAAGCCGAATGGCCAAGGCCAACAATGAAATTAGTCATTGGGCTGAATACGACTACATCATCATCAATCGTGAGCTTAGTGAAGCGATCTTGCAAGTTACATCAATCCTAGATGCTGAGCGCCTGAAAAGAACTCGGCAAACGCATTTGTCGGATTTTGTAAAACAGATCCAAGAGGGGCTTTAGCAGACATAAGGGGCGTCGAAATGTTTACTCCGACGCCCAAGACGAATCCAGGCCAGCTCTTAACCAATTGCTTCTTGGTATAGCTGTTCATAGTCTTCAGCAGAAATTGGCCGGGGATTGGTGAATGTCGCCAAATCCGCCAGAGCATTTTCAATAAGCCCCGACATCATATCACTCGTAACCCCCATCTCTCCCAGGTTTGCAGGAAGACCGATGCGCTGGTTGAGTGACGTAATGTAATCAGCGAGATCGGCGTTAGGAGCTAGACCCATAGATTCGCGGAGACGTTCATATTTGTCACCCACATGGTCTTCATTATATCGAAGAATGGTTGGTAGGATAACAGCGTTGAGCGTTCCATGGTGAAGGTTCAGCTCTTTGATCCGACCAACCGCATGGCTCATCGAGTGCACGCCGCCTAAGCCTTTCATGAAAGCCAGCGCTCCTTCTGAGGAGGCCATCATCATATTCCAGCGCGCGTCTCTATCAGATCCATCATTTACTGCTTTTTCCAGATTTCCAAGCTTGATGGCGCGATAAAGTCCGTCAAGACCAATACCCTCCGCAGGCGGATTTACAACCGGGGACAACACAGCTTCAATACAATGGGTTACAGCATCCATGCCGGTGGCCGCAGTGAGCATTTTAGGTAAGCCCAAAGTTAACTCTGGGTCACAGATGGCGGTTTTAGGAAATAAGTTTGGGCTCGCAAATGTCATCTTACGGCCGTCTTTCAGTACAACAACCGCGCCAACAGAGACTTCACTTCCGGTTCCGGCAGTCGTGGGGATAGCAATGAGAGCGGGGAGCTCTCCGATAGCGCCACCACCTTTTGATTCCGTTGCTCCGTATTCGCCCAAAGGTCCGTCATGATTGGCAGCAATACCCACTGCCTTACCGAGATCGATAGAAGATCCACCACCAAGACAAATCAAACTATCGCAATCATTATCGCGGTAGACAGCAAGCGCATTGAGCACAGCATCTTCCGTTGGATTGCCCGGTGTTTCATCGTAGGTGACGAGCGGAACTGTGTTCCCCACGGTGTTACGAATTTTGTCGAGCAGACCCGCCGCGACAATTCCCTTGTCGGTGCAGATCAACGGGCGCTTCATACCAAATTGCTCAATCACAGCGGGCAATTGGGCGATGGCCCCGAAGTCGAAAATGTTTGTAGTGAGATAGGGAATGACAGCCATTTTTACCTCTTATGATTTTTTGTTATGTTGCTAGATGAGGGTCAGTTGAAAGATTGTCACGTAATCTCGGTGTGCTCAATAGTCACTGGTTACAAAGCGTCGATTTCCTCGTATGCACGAGAAAGTGCACAAAACCCCGGAATATCGATCTGTTCAGCCCGTTCTGCAGGATCAATCTGAGCGCGTTCTAGAAGTGCGAGCGGATCTGCAGTGAGAGTTTTAAGACTTTGGCGAAGCATCTTTCGCCGCTGACCAAAAGCTGCCGCTGTCACTCTTTCAAGTGTGGAGATTTTGGCGTGTGCAAGCGGGGTATTTCGGACCTTCAGCTGCACGATTGAAGAAGTTACTTTTGGTGCCGGCGTGAAGGCTCTAGGGGAAACATCGAAAAGGCGCTCAGCTTCAAGGCGCCATTGTGTCATGACGGAAAGCCGTCCATAGGCTTTAGAGCCAACTTGGGCAACTAGACGATCCGCGACTTCGCGTTGAAACATGAGTGTTAGGGAGGAGTACCAAGCAGGCCAAGGGTCGACTTGCACCCACTTGAGCAACAGCGCAGTGCCAATATTATAAGGTAGGTTGGAAACAATCTTCACTTGATTATGATGCGGTGCTGCTTCAATCAGTGCGGCCTCGTCCACTGACAAAGCGTCTGCCGCCACAATTGTGAGGCGGGTTGGGAAAGCTGCGGCGATTTCTTCAAGAGCCGGCAGACAGCGTTGATCGCGCTCTACGACAATCACGTGGGCGGCACCCTCGGCCAGTAAAGCCCGGGTTAAACCGCCGGGTCCAGGCCCAACTTCGATGACGCACGTGTTCTCCAG
>JAJFIN010000494.1 GCA_021774955.1 Alphaproteobacteria bacterium
GCCGCTGTTGAACTTGGCAAGGCGATGGGTGCGCGGGTGATCGCGGCCGCCTCCTCTGAAGACAAGGTCGCCTTTTGTAAAGAGGTGGGTGCAGACGATGGTTTTGTCTATCCGCGTGGGCCCCTTGATCGCGACCAGCAAAAAGCAATATCAAATGCCATCAAGGATTTGACAGGAGGCGAAGGGGCGGACGTCATTTATGATCCGATCGGAGACGATTATGCCGAGCCTGCTTTACGTGCGATAGCTTGGAAGGGGCGTTATTTGGTCATTGGGTTTGCGGCCGGCGATATTCCGAAAATTCCTCTGAATCTGGCGCTCCTCAAAGGGTGCGATATCGTTGGTGTATTCTGGGGCGCCTTTACCATGCGTGAGACGGCTTTGCACCAAGAAAACTTGAGCGAGTTGATGGAATGGTATAAGGCCGGCAAAATCAGACCGCACGTGTCTGCCAGTTATCCGCTTGAACAAGCGGTCGATGCCTTGCGTGACATGTCGGGCCGAAAAGTGATGGGTAAGGTTGTACTGACACCCTAATCCGATTGATTGACGTTGGAGGAAACGGGTGACCCAAGACCTTATTGATGTTTCGCAGGATGTAGAGGGTAAACAAGTTCAGGGCTTTGTCTCAGAACGATTTCAGCCGGTCTATGATGCGTTTGTAGAAAACTTTCGTACACGGAATGAAGGCGGTGCGAGTGTTTGTCTTACTTACCAAGGCGAGACCGTCGTCGATCTATGGGGCGGTTATCGCGACATCAAAACAAAAGTCCCTTGGGAAGAAGACACTCTTGTTGTGGTGTTTTCGTCGACCAAGGGAGCAACCGCATTTTGCGCGCATGTCTTGATTGATCGAGGAGATTTGGATCTCAATGCGCCTATGGCTGACTATTGGCCAGAATTTTCGTGCGCCGGCAAAGAAGACGCAACGGTGGCCATGGCACTCGACCATTCCGTTGGGGTTCCGGCTGTTCGCGAAAAGCTCAAACCAGGGGCTTTTTATGATTGGGACTATATGGCTGAACGGGTGGCGGCTGAAGAAGCGTTTTGGCAGCCGGGAACGAGGCTTGGCTATCATGCGGTGACCTTTGGTTGGACGGTTGGAGAATTGGTCCGACGGGTGTCGGGCAAATCACTCGGCACTTTTTTTAAAGATGAAATTGCCGATCCCCTGGGAATTGATTTTTGGATCGGCGCACCGGCAGATGTTGAGCCGAGGATTGCAACACTCAAACGAAATCTTCCGCCGGCCGGTGACCCACAATCGAGGTTCATCAAGAAGGTGCTGACTGATCCCTCATCGCCATCAAGCCTATTCATCTTGAACAATGGCGGTGCGCAGGCAGGAGAGCCGGCTTACTGGCAAGCCGAGCAGGGGGCCGGCAGTGGCCTGACCAACGGCCGTGGTCTTGCGGGTCTCTATGCCCCATTGGCCAATGGGGGTGCGCATCAAGGCACACAATTTGTTGGATCGAACACGCTGGCGCGCATGGGGCGCGTGGCCATGGCAACCCACGAAGATGCAACGCTCGCTATCCCTACACGTTTTGCATTGGGCTTCATGAAAAGCATAGACAATCGCGGGCTGACCAGTGGCGACAATGTGCCGATGGAAAGCGTCATACTTTCAGATGCGGCCTTTGGCCATGTTGGCATGGGGGGCTCGCTTGGTTTTGCCGATCCGCAAGAGAACTTAAGCTTCGGTTATGCGATGAATAATATGGGGCTCGGTATTTTGCTCAATGATCGCGGACAATCACTGGTTGATGCGGCGTATCAATCGCTTGGCTTTACGACCAATGTGTCGGGCGTTTGGATGCGATAAAAAGATTCAGTGGGCGTCATAAATAACATGATTGCTTTTGTTGTGCATAATTTCAATTGTGTGCCGCGTTACAGGACCCCGTCTTTTCCTTGAAATTGTTTGCCTTTGCCGTGCTCACGTGGTGAATTAAAAAAAGCGCCTAGCGCTTCGCGGAGTTGCCAAACACAAGAAGCAACACGCAATGGGAAGGATGAACGTTACCGGGCATGGATATTGACCAGGATGGCCGCTCTAATTCGGTTGTCGTACAAAGTTATCTACACCGGTGGCGCAACCTACCGCCAAACCTCCGAGGTGCATTGTGGCTTTTGATGTCGGCTGTTTTGTTTACCGGCATGTCGACACTGGTCAAATTCTTAGGTAGTCGTTATGCCGCTCTTGAAGTTGCCTTTTTTCGCAGTCTAACCGGTCTCATCTTTATTCTGCCATTTTTGTTTAGGGCTGGCGGTGTTGGTTTCAAGACGCAAAGATTAAGGATGCATCTTCTACGGGGACTTTGCGGCACCGGCGGTATGATGTGCGGATTTTATGCACTCGTCCATCTACCCTTAGCCGATGCTAATGCCATTAGTTTTTCCCGCGCCCTTTTTTTGGTGCCGATGGCGTTTCTGTTTGTTGGCGAGGTAGCGGGTTGGCGTCGGGGCTTGGCAACTATTGTTGGGTTTGCCGGTGTACTTGTTGTGGTGCGACCCTCTGGAACAATGGATCCAGCGGCAGCTGTAGCTTTGTTGGGTGCCGCTTTGGTCGCCGGGGCTGTGATCTGTGTCAAACTACTTTCGCGCACAGACGGACCAACGACGTTGTTATTCTACTCGTCGCTCATTGGTCTGACTATCACGACTATACCGGCAGTGCTGCAATGGACGACGCCGACATTTTCTGACATGGGGCTGTTGCTGTTGATGGGTCTTTTTGGCGTCTCAGCCCATACCTGTTTTATCCGCGCTTACTCGATCGGTGATGTGGTCGCTTTGGCGCCTATTGATTATATGCGGCTAATCTTTGCTGGTACGGCAGGCTATGTCTTTTTTGCTAATGTGCCTGACCAGTTCACTATTCTGGGGGCGGTCATCATCGTGCTCTCGACGCTCTATATTACGCTGCGTGAAGCGCGGATCGCGCGCAATAGTCCTGACGAGTTTACCATGAAAGTGGCAGCAATCGGCACCTCAGACCCTCTTCAGGAACCGGTTTACGGTCCTATACGGACCCCTGTGGCCCAAGCACAACACTCCGCTCCAGACCCCCAAAAACCCCCAGAAAAGGGGTGAATCGAGCGTGGTATCTCGGTTACACTGGCTCAAGGCCAAATGCGGGGTAGGCCATGCGTATTGTAAATCAGCTCGCGCTCATTATGGCATTCGTCGGAGGCGCGTTTCTAATCTGGGGGACTTTTCTCGCGCCAGAGCCTCAAGGATTTGGCTCTTCTCCTGCGCCTTATGATTCTTCGTCATTCGATGTTACGAACGAAGGGGCGCCTTACGATGTTTCCCAACCGGCCATATTTCACTTTCCACCGCCTGACGAAGCAAGCTTTGACGAAGACTTTCTGGCGTTTCGCGATCGGTTTAAAGCGGCTGTAGATTCTCGAAATCTATCGCGTGTTTTATCGATGGCATCGAAAGATGTTGTAGTGTCGTTTGGCGGCGATGCGGGTCATCAAGCCTTGTCCGCTCTTTTGAACGACCCAGATGCGGGAGAAGGTTATTGGTTTCAGCTTGATGATATTTTATCTCTTCCGGCTGCATCCTCTTCAGCGGGTGGCTATTGCGTGCCTTATATAACGTGTCAGGACCTTCCGCCAGAAGTTGGTATTATCGAGCCATTTGAAACGGCTTTTGTCATAGTACCTGACGCTTCTGTATATGTGGCGCCAGACCAGTCTTCAGAAGTCGTCAGAACACTTTCCTACGATGCGGTTTTGCTGGGGTCGTTCCTGGATGACCCAGATTGGGCCGAGATTGTCGTACCTGGTGATGGTGAAGGTTATATTCTTCGTAAGGACTTTCGCATGGCGGTCGGGTTTCGGGCTTACTTCGAAGAAATAGATGGTGCCTGGAAAATGTCGGTGTTTGTCGCCGGCGACTAACGGCCACAACTACTTTTCTTGCAATAAAGCTTCTGCGGCACGTGCGCGGTGTTGTGGTTTGATATGACCGGCAACAATTGAAATGGCGGTGGCTAGAACCGTGGCGTCATCGGTAAAGCCAAAACCTGCGATGAAATCAGGGATCATATCGGCGGGCATGACGAAGTAGGCCAGTGCGGCAATGAGGACACCTTTTACCCGGCCCGGGGTTAGAGGATCGACGGCGCAATAAAAGGCTGCGGCGAGGTCCTCAGCAAAGGGGATTTGCCCACATACGCGCCGAAATTTGCGCCAAAAGTGATCGTTCACAACGCGTTCGTGCTGAACGATCTCTGTGCCTGGCTCGTATGGCGGTTCTTGGTCGGTGTCGTAAGAAGGTGCCATCACTCGAATATGGGGTTCGAAGGCCGCGCTGCCAAGACATTGATGTTGGCGGGTTACCTCTGCTAAGACAGGATCTGACGGACAAGCCATAAGAGCTGGACTGAAAAAAAGGAAAAAGAACATGGAACTCAATTCATCTGTCAGCGCGATTGTTACCGGCGGTGCCTCCGGGCTCGGTGAAGCGACAGCGCGTGAACTGGCATCAACTGGTGTCAAAGTTGGTATTTTCGATCTCAATGTCGAGCGCGGTGAGGCGTTGGCAGAAGAAATTGGCGGTGTCTTTTGTGAATGCAACGTGGCTGATGAAGATAGCGTCAAGGCGGCATTTGAAAAGGTCCGCGCCACCAATGGCCAAGAACGGATCTTGGTAAACTGCGCTGGCATCGGAATTGCCGTCAAAACTGTTGGTAAAGACGGTGCTCATCCGATGGGCCTGTTTGAAAAAGTGTTGCAAGTCAATCTGATGGGTACGTTTCGCTGCATCGCCAATGCGGCAGAAGGGATGACGCAATCAGACCCCGTCACTGAAGATGGCGAACGCGGTGTTGTGATCAACACAGCGTCGGTTGCCGCCTTTGACGGTCAAGTTGGGCAAGCCGCCTACTCGGCTTCGAAAGGCGGGATTGTTGGCATGACACTCCCAATCGCCCGCGACTTGTCTCGCAATGGTGTTCGCTGTGTGACGATTGCCCCAGGTTTGTTCCGTACACCTCTTTTAGCTGGTGCACCCGAAGAAGTCTTGCAATCGCTTGGCGCACAAGTGCCGTTCCCAGCGCGCCTTGGCGATCCTGGAGAATACGCAAAACTGGCGCGTCAGATCTGCGAAAACTCAATGTTGAATGGTGAAACGATCCGTTTGGATGGCGCGATCCGTATGGCGCCGCGTTGAGTTTAGTCTCTGTTTCCGGGAAGCCCCTTGCGGATCACCCGCGGGGGGCTTTTTAGTTTCTCAACCGCGACCAGGTCATGCCGAAGGCCAGGATGATGGCGAGGATGATTTGACCGGCATAGATGAACCAATCGGTCGTGCCGATGACGAAAAACTCATAATCGGTCAGGACCCAAATGAGCGCGCCAAGAAAGGCTGCGCCCAAGAGGCTGCCGACAAAGCCAATCGACTGAAGCGTGCCTTGGATGCAGATGATGGCCAGGATGATCAAAACGACGCCGCTGAAAGTTGTAACCGACAGGGGAACCTCAAACAAACCGGTGACCATGTGATAGAAGGACTTTCCATTGG
Organism: Alphaproteobacteria bacterium; assembly: GCA_021774955.1. Classification (GTDB taxonomy): domain Bacteria; phylum Pseudomonadota; class Alphaproteobacteria; order M2410; family M2410; genus JAJFIN01. The sequence goes on from JAJFIN010000494.1 coordinate 5,539, forward strand.
AGCTGTAAGCGCCAAAAACCAAGAGCAAGGCCAGCAGCCACCGCGTCATGAAGACTCTAAGATTTTCCATGGCCCATTAATCCCCCGATTTATGATCTCGTCCAAGGAAGACATTATCCTCAGCATCACTTCGCTGCAATGTCATCCATGAATTGGGCCATTTTTAGGTCACGTTGGCTCAATCCACCGGCATCGTGGGTCGAAAGCGTCACTTCGACCCGATTATAGACATTGAACCATTCCGGATGGTGGTCGTGCTTGTCGGCATAGATCGCGGCACGGGCCATAAAACCGAAGGCTTCGTTGAAGTCATCGAAGGTGAAGGTTTTGTGGAGAGCGTCGCGCCCGTCGACTTCCTCCCATGAAGAAAATTGTTTGAGCGCGGCCGCGCGCTCCTCATCGGTTAGTTTGGCAACCATTCCTCGCGCTCCAAAGTGTGTTTATTTCAATCGACTGAGCATACGTTCGACACCGCATTTTAGCGTCGCGCCTTGATTACATTTAGACAGGGAATAAGAAATAATCTCAGCCCTTCCCATTAAGTTTTCCAAAGGCACTAAACCTAAGTTTGATTGGATCCGACTATCCGCGGAATTATCGCGATTGTCACCCATCATAAACAAATAGCCTTCGGGAACGACATACACTGGTGTGTCGTCATTCCTTTCTATATCACTCCTTTCCAGAATGGTGTGGTCGGCGCCGCCTGGTAGATGTTCGATGAACTTTTGCATATCGTGTTCATAACCACGAGGATCACGGTAGACAAAGTCGGTGACTTTCTCACGCCGTACCGGCTCACCGTTTAGGATCAACCGTCCCCCACGGACCTGCACGTGATCTCCGGGTAGGCCAATTACTCGTTTGATCATGACAAGTTCTTCACGGGTATGTTTGAAAACGACAATATCGCCGCGCTTGGGGTTTTGCCCGAACAGTCGGCCGTTGGTTCCAGGAAAGGAGCCGGTGGCAAAGGGCAGTGAATGCTTGGAATA
>JAJFIN010000495.1 GCA_021774955.1 Alphaproteobacteria bacterium
CCCAGCAAAATGGTGTTGCTACGCGCGTGACAACAGGGGCGAACCATATCCCATGAAAGCCATCCTGCATCGGGCCCTTCATTTTCGGTCAATGGCGGCAACAGAAGCGGCTGTAAGCGCCAATAGGGAACCACGCGACTATTGGGATCAGAGATTTTGCTCTCCAGCCATTCTTTGTTGGTTCTCAGAGCGCTGACGCGATCAAGGGGGCTGTTGGCGAAAATGTTAGGGTTGCGGGGCAACGCATGATGCAAATCAGTCATTCAAGCTCTATCCTTACCGAGGCGATGGCGAGCGAGTGTAAGAGCCTGTGTGGATCGCTGCAATGGGGCGAAGTAGACCTTGCAATAAAGGGGCAAAAATCTGATATAGTGCCTTGGGAGTTGGTGGCGGACGTGTCCCTCGCCAACCCGGTCAGGCCCGGAAGGGAGCAGCCGTAACGAGTTCGACGCGGGTCGTTCGCCATCTCCTACTTTCGCCATGGATTCTTACGCTCATTCCTGGTGCCTGCTGTAACAACACAAGAGCTTTTGGGGGTGTCCTAATTTAATGGCTGAAGACGCACCCATCACTGGTTCGGAAATTGAGCGCAGTTACAAAGTTCTGGCCCGGAAATACCGCCCACAATCCTTCGACGACATGATCGGCCATGAGGCCATGGTGCAGACCTTGTCGAACGCGTTCGAGACTGGCCGCATTGCCCATGCCTTTATTCTGACCGGTGTTCGCGGCATCGGTAAAACCACCACTGCCAGAATACTCGCCCGCGCCCTTAATTATGTCGAGCCAGATGGTGATGACCGTCCCACCATTCACATGAAAGCAGAGGGAACCCACTGCCGTTCCATCGCTGAAGGACGTCACATGGACGTCATCGAGATGGATGCGGCCTCTCGCACAGGTATTGGCGACATTCGAGAAGTGATCGAATCGGTTCGCTTCCTACCGGTTTCGGCGCGTTACAAAGTTTACATCATCGATGAAGTCCACATGTTGTCGAATGCGGCTTTTAACGGCTTGCTCAAGACGTTGGAAGAACCGCCACCCCACGTGAAATTCATTTTCTGTACGACAGAAATTCGCAAAGTGCCGGTGACGGTATTATCGCGTTGTCAGCGCTTCGATCTCAAACGGATAGGTGCAGATGTGCTGATTCCGTATATGGAGAAAATATGCACCCTGGAGGGCGCCAATGTCGCCGGCCCTGGTTTTTCCCTCATCGCACGGGCAGCAGAAGGGTCTGTCCGCGACGGACTTTCGCTACTAGATCAGGCCATCGCTTTGGGCGCTGGCGCTGAAGTCAGCGAAGAACAAGTGCGCGACATGCTCGGTCTTGCAGATCGGGCTCGAGTTATTGATCTATTTGATGCATTGATGAAAGGCGAAATCGCGGATGCGTTGGCAGAGCTACGCAGTCAGTATGATGCCGGTGCCGATCCAGCGGTTATTATAGCTGACCTCTTGGAATGGACCCATTGGGTTACACGTCTAAAAGTAGCGCGCTCTGCGGGGCGAGATGCGGCCATGTCCGAGGCAGAAGCAAAGCGCGGTCAAGAAAACGCCGAAAAACTTCCTCTAAGCTCTCTCACACGTGCCTGGCAATTATTGTTGAAGGGGCTCGATGAAGTGCGCCGAGCGCCACATCCCATATCAGCAGCGGAGATGGTTTTGGTGCGTCTGGCTTACGCCGCAGACTTGCCGACACCTGGAGATTTGGTCCGCCAGCTGAAGAACGGGGACGGCGCAACATCAAAAAGCGCACCTCAGGCTGCGGGCGCAGCACCGGCTGCAACATCGAATGCACCCAGATCAATGGGATCTGTTGGAGGAGGAAATGGCCCGGGTGCCCCGAATGCGTTGCTTGAGCCTACAGTTATGAGCCCTGTTACTCAGCAAGGACCGGTTCTACAGACTTTTCAGGACGTGATTGCCCTTGCTGATGCTGAACGAGATATTCGCTTAAAAACGGCACTTGAAGATTTTGTTCATCCCGTTGCTTTTGCGCCCGGTCGCATTGAAATTCGTCTGGCACCCGAAGCAGACAGAGCACTCATCGCGCTGCTCTCGAAAAGATTGCAAGAATGGACCGGTGAGCGATGGTTGATTTCGCAGTCAAGTGAAGTCGGCGCCCCGACGGTTCAGCAACAAAAACGTGAACGTGAATCCCAAAAAATGACGGAAGCGAAAGCTGATCCCCTTGTGCAAGCAGCGCTGGAGATTTTTCCGGGCGCGAAAATTATTCAAGTGGTAGATCGGCAGATTGAGAGCCAGGAAAATCCTCCAACGACCACCAACGATGACGACGACGATGAGAATTTTTTCTGAGTACAGTAGTAAATCGAGAATCCAATGAAAAACATTTCAGAACTGATGAAGCAAGCGCAAGGCTTGCAAGACAAGATGGAAGAGATGCAAACGCGTCTCGATGATATCATAGTTGAGGGCCAAGCTGGTGCTGGCATGGTACGGGTACAGATGAGCGCCAAGGGCATGGTCAAAGGCTTGAAGATTGATCCAAGTCTGTTTAAGCCTGAGGACGTGGAAATCGTCGAAGACCTGATTGTGGCGGCTCACAATGACGCCAAAACGAAAGCAGAAGAGCGCACGCAATCAGAAATGCAATCTATAACAGGTGGTTTGTCACTACCGCCGGGAATGAAATTGCCATTTTGATGATTACCTGGTGTGAATGTTTATGACCAGCGGCGCGGAAATCGAGCGGCTTATCCAACTGCTTGCAAAGCTACCAGGTCTGGGGCCCCGGTCTGCCCGACGTGTTGCTCTCCAGCTCATCAAAAAGAAAGAAACACTATTGAGCCCATTGGCTGAAGCCATGGCAGAAGCAGCAGAACGGGTCACCACGTGCAGTGAGTGCGGTAACGTCGACACGACGGACCCGTGCAATATCTGCGCGTCTTCCTCTCGCGATGTCAGTATTCTCTGTGTGGTCGAGGAGGTCGGGGACCTGTGGGCACTTGAGCGTGCCGGAACCTACCGTGGCCAATATCATGTCTTAGGCGGCACATTGTCAGCCTTGGATGGGATTGGTCCGAACGACCTCAATATTGCCAAGCTGACAGAGCGCGCTCAGTCCGATGAAGTTGTCGAAGTTATATTAGCAATGAATGCGACTGTTGATGGTCAAACCACGGCGTATTATATCACCGACAAGCTTGAACAATCAGGTGTCTCGATTACCCGTCTTGCCCATGGTGTTCCTGTTGGTGGCGAGTTGGATTATCTCGACGATGGAACTCTTTCCCAAGCGCTAAAAGCGCGCCAGCCATTTTAGGTTAGAATCTCTCAAAAGCCATTGTCGTCGCAGGCATCCATCAATGTGGCCGCGTGCTTATCATGGATGCATCATCAGGTTCATCGGGTGTTAGTAACGGCGCGATTTCCTCGGCCGAACCCTCTAATTGCATGCCTTCAATCAATTTGCCTCGACGGGTAATTTTGGTAGCGGATGTTCTAATTTCCGCCAAGTCTTTTTCTGTACGCTGAAAATGACTTTCCAAATTACCAACGCGTTCGATCAATCGTCCAACATCTTGCATCATTTTCCCCACTTCTGATTGGATCAAGTGGGCTTGTTCCCGCATTTTGACATCCTTCAACACCGCCCGCACTGTGTTGAGCGTAGCCATCAAAGTCGTTGGCGATACAATCCAAACCCGCGCTTTATAAGAGTGTTCCATGATGTCGGGAAATTCAGAGTGGAGCTCTGCGTAAATCGCTTCAGACGGCAAAAACATCAACGCTGATTCAGCCGTTTCACCAGGTACAATATAGCGTTTGGCAATGTCATCGATATGCTTTCGTACATCCTGACGAAATGCCCGCATGGCGGTTTTGCGTGTTTGCTCATCAGATGCTTTGCGGAGCAGATGAAAAGATTCCAGGGGAAACTTTGAATCAACAGCGATAGAGCCCGGAGGATTAGGAAGATGTATGAGGCAATCGGCTCGCTTACCGTTGCTGAGCTGCACTTGGAGAGCATAAGCTGAAGGGGGTAGGGCGTTGCGTACAATATCACCCATTTGTACCTCGCCAAAAGCACCGCGTGCTTGTTTATTGGCAAGAATGTCTTGCAGCCCAACAACTTGCCCAGAAAGCTCCGTTAAATTCTTTTGAGCTTCATCGATGACGGTTAGCCGATTGTTGATCTGCCCCAAAGATTCAGCTGTTTTCGTCGCTGATTCCGTCAACGAGACACCCATTTTAGCGGTGATCTGATCGAGCCGTTCCCCAAAAGCCTTCATCAATTGGGTTTGGGAATTTGTTTGCGTTTCCGCCAATACTTGCAGACGGCCGGTTAATACATCTTGCGCTTTAGCCACATCACCAACTGCTTGCTCCAAAGCCGCAGCCCGTTGTTCTTGTAGTGTGTTGTCCAACGCCGATTGTCCGCTGGACGCTTGAAATTGGCGCCGGAACAACAGGGCCATTAATCCAACGCCGAGCACGACGACAAGCGCAAAGCCGGAAAGAAGTATAACATCACTCATAAAGGTCTCATTAAACTGCTGAATTTACGGTCAAGTTTAGAATGATTCGCGTCATTCTCTTGACCCACATTTTACGCCGTCCTATGTGAAGGTCATGGCTATAAGACAGATTATCACAGCACCGGACATACGTCTCAAACAGGTTTCAGAGCAGGTTGACGCCGTCGATGACGATTTGCGGGCACTCATGGATGATATGTTGGAAACCATGTATGCCGCACCAGGCGTGGGGCTTGCTGCCATCCAGATCGGCATTTCCCAGCGAATTATCGTCATGGACTTAGCGCGCGACGAGGAGCCGCCAGCGCCACGCTATTTTATCAATCCTGAGATCCTAGAAGCCTCTGAAGAGCTAGTAATCTACGAGGAAGGCTGCCTGTCGGTGCCGGAGATGTATGATGAGGTCGAGCGGCCCAACAAAGTGCGCATTCGATACCTGGATTATCACGGCAATCCCCAGGAACATGAATGTGAGGAGTTTCTAGCCACGTGTATCCAGCATGAAATGGATCATTTGGAAGGGATCTTATTCATTGATCACCTGTCTAAATTGAAACGCAACATGATTTTGCGGAAGCTTCAAAAAGCCAAACGCGGCCAAGGCGAAACACAGCCTGCTTGATCTTTACCTGCCTCCCCGGTAATCACCGACCATGACATTGAAATTGGCATTCATGGGAACGCCCGCGTTCTCCGTACCCACGTTAAGCGCGCTTATAGAAGCGGGCCATGAAATGGCGGCGGTCTATACCCAACCACCGCGCCGTTCAGGTCGTGGACAGAAGGAACAACGCTCAGCCGTCCATGATTTTGCCTTAAGTAAAGGTTTGACGGTTTTCTGCCCAACATCCCTTAAGAGCCCAGCGGAGCAAGCAACTTTCGCGGCTCTTGATCTTGATGTTGCTATCGTGGTCGCTTACGGCCAGTTATTACCCAAACCAATTCTCGAGGCCCCCCGATTGGGATGTCTTAATCTGCACACGTCACTTCTGCCGAGATGGCGCGGTGCCGCACCCATACAGCGCGCGATCATGGCGGGGGATGCTGAGACCGGTGTTATGGTAATGCAAATGGATGAGGGATTGGATACCGGGCCAATTTATTTGTCCGAGAAGGTAGCGATCGATCCAAGTGACACAACTGCAAGTCTTGAGGCCAAACTCGAGCCTGTCGGAGCTTCACTGGTGGTACTGGTATTGGCTGCGCTGGAGAGCAAAAAACTTCAGCCGGTCCCACAATCGGAAGAAGGTGCTACTTACGCAAAAAAAATTACTAAGGGTGAAGCTCAGATAGACTGGCATCGAAGTGCCGAAGAGCTCGATTACCACATCCGTGGCTTATCACCGTTTCCTGGTGCCTGGTTTGAATTACCGGGAAAAAAAGAGCCGATACGGGTCAAGGTGTTAAAAGCAAGGCCGATTGATAAAAGTGGCGAGGTCGGCACACTATTAGAAGCACCATTAACGATTGCTTGTGGTAAGGGCGCTTTGGCCATCGAAGAAGTACAGCGGGCGGGCAGATCGCCTAGTTCAGCAGAAGCTTTCCGTCGCGGCTTTGATATTCCGCTTGGCACAAAAGTGATCTAGCCAATGCCCAAGTTCAAACTCACCATTGAATATGACGGCGGCCCGTTTGTCGGTTGGCAACGACAGTCAAATGGCCCTTCGGTTCAAGAAGCGCTCGAAAAAGCTGTTGAGCGATTTTGCGGTGAACAGGTCAGGATAAAAGGGGCTGGACGGACCGACGCCGGCGTTCATGCGCTGGGTCAAGTTGCCGAATTGGACCTCGAGCGTGCAACCGATGCAGACGAGGTGCGCGACGCGATAAATTTTCATTTGAAGCCCGACCCGATAGCTGTGCTCTTTGCCGAAAGTGTCTCTGATGATTTCAGTGCGCGCTTCGATGCCCGCGAGCGGCACTACCTCTATCGGTTTATTGATCGACGCCCCCCGCTAACCGTTCTCAAAGGACGTGCTTGGCATGTTCCAAAAAAGCTCGACGCCACAGCGATGGATGAGGCCGCTCAAGCATTGGTTGGTCAGCATGATTTTACCACCTTCCGCACGTCGGTTTGTCAGGCGCGGTCCCCAATCAAGACAATCAATGAAATTTCCCTCACCCGTGGCGGTGACGAAATTAGCATGGTCGTCCGTGCACCCTCCTTCCTGCATTCCCAAGTGCGTTCATTTGCCGGAACACTCAAATTGGTTGGTGAAGGGAAGTGGCATCAATCGGATGTTGCCAAAGTATTGGAGGCAAAGGATCGCTCTGCTTGCGGAGCGATTGCGCCACCACATGGCCTTTATCTCGTACAAGTTGATTACTAGTCGATTAGTAGAACTGGCCCGCCCCAATATTGATAAGAATACCAATCAGCCGGTCAATGAGGACCAAACTAACTGCTGTGAATATGCCAGCTTCGAGTGTCGTGTATGAAATGAAAAAGACATAGAGCGGGCTCACAATCCAACCTAGAGCAAGGATCAATCCACTGGTGGCCGCTGGCCCAACAAGTCCAAGTGAAAACGACAGGAAAACCATGGCTGAAAGGCTGGCAATGACCGGGCTTGCCCAATTATAGGCGATGATAAACGTGACATAGCGCGACCCCAGCCTGAGAAAACGGACAATAAATACCATTATCAGCGGAAAAATTGCGATCGAGACAAAGTAAGCGATCATGTTGACCCACAGATAGGCATCCAATGACGGGAGTTCAGAGAGCGCTGGAACATTCTCAGGCGCTTCCCGGATGATTTGGTCTGAGAGAACACGCAATTCAACGAGGGCAAAAACATAAATTGGCGCCATGGCGATAGGGGCAAAGAAGGATTGCCAAAATCCACGAATGGACTGGTCGAAATAGGTCGCCCCCTTAGGATCCCATAGAAAAAGCAACCAAGCGCCTTTAAGCGCTCTAACAATGTGGTCAAGACTTGGGATCATTTGGATTCTTGATTGTCTGAAAAATAGCGTGTGAGTATATTTTCATAGATGCTGGAAAGATTGTGCAGGTCTTGTATCTGCACGTGTTCATCTGTTTTATGCATTGATTGACTTATCAGGCCGAGCTCCGCAACGGGGCAATAATTGGTGATAAATCGGGCATCTGATGTGCCGCCGCTGGTCGATAATTCCGGCTTGGCACCACACACTTCTTCCACCGCCGTAACGATGATATCGGTAAAATTATTAGGCTCGGTGATAAAGGCTTCTCCACTTGCTTTCGCTTCGAGTGTAAATGACCCGCCCAAGGAATCCTGCATGTCGTCAAGTTCAGATGTCAACCAGTCGACCAGTGATTGCTCTGTGTGCAAATTGTTGAATCGGATATTAAATCCTACTTCTACCCTACCAGGTATAACGTTTGTTGCGCTGTTACCGGTATCGATTGTCACAACCTCAAGGCGGGATGGCTGAAAATATTCTGTTCCTTCATCGAGAACGTGATTTGTCAAGTATTGTAGGCAATGCAAGAGGCGCGGCATGGGATTGTCGGCGAGATCAGGGTAAGCAACATGTCCTTGTGCGCCATGGATTGTAAGCTTCGCATTGAGGCTCCCTCGGCGCCCGATTTTAATCATTTCGCCGAGAATATGTGGATTAGTTGGCTCACCAACAAGACACTGGTTTGGAATTTCATTTTGTCTATTCAACCATTCCAACATTTTTCGTGTGCCATTTATGGCCGGGCCTTCTTCATCACCGGTGATCAAAAAGCTGATTGAGCCAAAGTCCTCGTTTGTTTGTTTGAACCGATCAACAGCTGCGACAAACGCTGCAATTGCGCCCTTCATATCAGTAGCGCCACGTCCAAACAGCGCACCATTGATCACCTCACCGCCGAACGGGTCAACGCTCCATGCGGCTTCGGTGCCGATGGGGACAACATCGGTATGTCCGGCGAAACAGAAATGGCGACCGTCGGTACCAAGGCGAGCATAGAGATTGTCAACATCAGGTGTGCCCGGCTCTGAGAAAGGCAACCGCGTACATTTAAACCCGAGACCGGTTAGCGCGTGTTCGAGGACATCAAGAGCGCCTGCATCGTTTGGCGTGACGCTTGGGCAGCGGACAAGATCGCGGGTAAGCGCGATGGGATCAATTGTCGAATTTAGCTCGCTCGCCATTTGAATCCTAATTCTTTTGTGTGAAGGATTGCCCTTATTGGTGGGGCTTTGACCTAGTCCCGCAACAATTCATTGATACTCGTCTTTGAGCGCGTCTGAGCATCAACGGTTTTAACAATCACAGCACAAGAAAGACTGGGATGACCTTCTTTTCCAGGAAGAGATCCCGGAACGACCACCGAATAGGGGGGGACTTTGCCGGTGTGAATTTCACCGCTCCATCGATCAACGATCTTGGTCGATGCGCCGATAAATACACCCATCGAAAGAACGGCACCTTCGCCAACAATGACGCCTTCAGCGACTTCAGATCGCGCCCCAATAAAACAATTATCTTCGATGATAACGGGATTGGCTTGTAAGGGCTCGAGCACGCCACCAATGCCAACACCGCCTGATATATGACAATTTTTTCCGATCTGTGCACATGAGGCGATGGTGACCCATGTATCGATCATGGTGCCTTCATCGACATAGGCACCAACATTAATAAAGCATGGCATCAACACGACACTCGGCGCGATATAAGCTGACTTGCGCACGACACAATTGGGTACTGCGCGAAATCCGGCGTTTTTGAACTCAGAAGCACCCCAACCGTCAAACTTCGAAGGCACCTTGTCCCACCATTGGCTGCCACCTGGGCCGCCTTCAATAGAAACCATGTCGTTCAGACGAAAAGACAAGAGAACCGCTTTTTTCAGCCATTGATGAACGACCCATTCGTCGCCGTGCTTTTCTGCTACGCGGGCAGCGCCAGAATCCAAAAGTTCAAGTGCGTCTTCAACGGCTTGTCGAATTGTGCCATCGGTCTCAGCCCTTAGGCTGGCTCTGTCCTCCCACGCGGCGTCAATGGTAACCTGCAATGTATTCAATTTCCCGCATCCCTTTGTATTGTTATTTGTTAGAAATTTCGCGCGACCATAGCCTTGACGGCAGACAAGTCAACCAAGTGTTTCGATGTCTAATGTTTTGATCATGTCGTTTAAAAAGCTTGTGAGATCATCGGCACGATGGTGAACATGGTCCTCATTTTCACTATGAAAAATTGAATTTGCCCCACCGGGTTCGGTACCCCATTTTTTTTGGCTATGAACAAGAACGGTTACCATGCCGAGGGCATGAGGTTCGACCAGATTACGGGAGATATCTTCAAACATTGCCGCTTTACGCGCATCTATTTTATGCCGCTGTAAAAGCCGCTGATAGGTTTGGGGGTCGGGCTTCGGCAAATAGTTCGCTTCCTGAATGTCATATATCGCATCGAACATATCTAAAACACCCAATCGCCCAGCAACCTTTTCTGCGTGCGCGTGTGAGCCGTTGGTAAAGATAAACTTTTGCCCCGGAAGCATTGAGATTGCTTGCGCAAGCTGTGGATTAGGCGCGACAGGTGAGACGTCTATGTCGTGTACGTAATCCAGAAAGTCGTCGGGGGTTACATTGTGCTCACGCATAAGCCCATTCAATGTGGTTCCATGTTTGTGGAAATAGGTTTTCTGTAGATGTCTCGCTTGTTCGTTATCGATATCGAAATACCCGCTGATGAAATCGCGCATCCTGACATCTATCTGATCAAAAAGATTACAATCAGAAGGATAAAGCGTGTTGTCCAAATCGAAGACCCAACACGTCACATGGGAAAACGAAGAGCCGTCGGGAGTTAAAAGTAAAGAATTCATAAACCATACACTATCTGCATCTGCGCAAATTTCAGCCGTACTTTAAGCGGGTATTAAAACCCAATGACTAGATTGAACCCCAAATTTCGGGCTATCGGAGCCTATTCGACTTGGGGTTAGATCGCTAGTGTCAAACGGTCATAATGCAGTAACAACAGCGCAAAGCTGGGATGCACCCCAATCGCTGCTCATCAATGCGCGCCAAATGGTTGCTCAATTTCCAGGGCCAGCTTTCATTATCAGTGATGAGGGAGGCTTGGATAGCGTTAATCGAGAGGCTGAGCAAGTCACACAGATCTTATCTGATCGCGACAATGAAATGGCAAAGTCACTGCTCGATATGGTCAGCAAGACCATTCAATCTCAGGCACCGATAAAGCATAACATATCGATCACCAAAGCAGATGACCCCGGTGCTGGTGCCCACGTGTTTGAATTGACTTTGTTACCTCTCAATGAAGAAGGCACGCGACAATGTTTATGCCTCGCCAATGAGATCACTCTCGAGCGTAATTTGACCAAGGCTCTTGTCGCCTCACGTGAGCTATATCGCGACCTTGTTACCTGCTCGTCAGACTTCGCGTGGGAGACAGATTCAAAAGGCGTATTTATCTATGTCAGCAATCGCGGTGCGGTTGGTTATAGTCCGGCAGCTTTGAACGGGCGATCCGCATTGACGCTTATGCAACAAACCGACGCGATCGGCGATCTTCAAGCTTTTCCATTTTCAACCAGTGTTCGCGTTGAAGAAATAGAGGTGGTGCTTTCTGGCGCTGATGGTAGAGACCATCGAATGTTGATCTCGGCAATTCCTGTTATGGATCAAAATGGTGAATGGTGCGGTACCCGCGGTGTTGGTCACGACATCACAACATTGAGAGAGCGAGAGGCGGAGTTAAGTCAGTCGCGTGCACGTGATAGGTTGGCGGCAAAGGTGGCCGACGCAATGTTGGCAGACCTTGATCCCGATGAGATGCTGATCACAGCGGCTAAAGCTATTGTATCAACTCTTGATGCGTGGTTTGGCTGGGTCATCAAAACCGGTGAACTGGAAGCAGATTTCGTATCGAATGTTGCCGGCTACCATGCCAGAGACAGGGTTTCAGCAGCTGGTCGAGCGGATCTCGCCGTCGAAATCATTGATAGCTTAACTGCGAATGAACGGCAAAGTGTGAGGCCCTTCGTGCGCGAGTTCGAAGGCAATCGATATTTGATATGTGCGACTAATTTTGCGTCCGAGACGAATGGCATTTTGTGCATAGCGCGGCATTTGGAGGAAGAACCCTGGCACGAACATCATTTTGATCTATTGAGGTTGGTAGCAGGTCATGTTGGCATTGCCATAGCGCAAGCAAATCAGGTGGAAGAATTAAAAATACGTTCGCGTACGGATGGAATGACCGGTCTTCTCAATCGAACAGCGTTTATCGAGGAGGTCGGTGGTTGCATGAGAAGAAATGAGCGATCTGGCCGTGCGTCCGCGATGTTGTATTTTGATCTCGACGATTTCAAAAAAATTAACGATACCTGGGGTCACTCCGCAGGGGATCAAGCGATTATGGTTCTCTCTGACCACTTACTCAACAAGTCACGTCGCGGCGACGTTGGGGTGCGATTCGGAGGGGATGAATTTGGCCTTTGGTTGGATGGCTGTGGCGGCGAGGGCGCTGAGGCAAAGGCAAAATCAATAATAAAAGGGGTAGAAGCGGCTGTTGAGCAACTAGCTGTGCCATGGACGCTCACGTGTTCGATTGGCATTGCGGTCGCCGATCCCTTTGTAGAAGAAGATATTGAAGCGTTTATCACTAGAGCAGACACAGGTCTTTACCGGGCTAAGAAACTGGGTAAGAACGCATGGTGTCTCGGAGACCCGGTTGATGCTGAAGACGCGTGTGAACCCGCTGGAGAAGATGAGAGGTAGGGCGAATGTTAAGTCGGTTGTTGAAAGGTCTAAGCAAGAAACGGAATTCTAGTGTTGATTATGAAGAAGCCCGCGAAATGCTGCAGAGCGAAAATGAAAAAGCCCGCAGTGAACTTGCGAAAAATGAACAATCTCCACCAGAGGCACTGTATTACCTCGCCGAGGACCAGTCAGAGGATGTGAGAAAGTCAGTTGCGGCCAATTCTGCAACGCCTATCCAGGCACAAACATTGCTGGCTGATGATACTAGCGATGACGTTAGATACGAGCTGGCGTCAAAGATCACGCGATTATTGCCAGGATTGTCGGAGGGCGAAACCGAAAAAATCCGCGAGATGACAATTTCGGTCATAGAGAAGTTAGCAGAAGATCAAGTACCGCGGGTGAGGCAGATCATTTCTGAAGAACTCAAAGATTCACATCTCGCACCGCCCAACATAATCAAAAAACTGGCGCATGATGTCGAGCTAGCTGTTTGTGGTCCGGTCTTAGAGTTTTCTCCTCTTCTTTCCGACGATGATTTGCTTGAAGTTATTGCCTCAAGTCGAGTTGAAGGTGCGCTTGAACGAATTGCGTCGCGCGCTGAAGTTGGCGATGAAGTTAGCGACGCCGTCGTCGCAACTCTGGATGTGCCTGGTGTGGCAGCCTTGTTGAGTAACCCCAACGCCCAAATTCGCGAAGAGACCTTAGATCGCATCATCGACAATGCAGAAGCGGTTGAAGAATGGCACCGTCCCGTAGCAATGCGCCCGGAACATTCATTGCGCACCTTGAGACGGATTGCTGGTTTTGTTGCTTTCTCCATTTTGGAAGAGGTTAGTAAAAGAAACGACCTCGATGAGGACGTTCAAAGCTTCCTCAAGAAGAAAGTACGAGAGAGGATCGAACATGAGCAAGATCTCGAACCTGACTTCGCCGAAAGTCATGAAAAAATAGTCGAAGAAGTAAATAGACTAGCTCAAGCCGGTCACCTCGACGATGAATGTATTGGTGAGGCGATTGATTGTAACAGGCGAGAATTTTTGATTGAGGCTTTGGCGCATTTGGTTGGCGAGCCGGCGGGATTTGTTGAACGTATTCTTTCTTCTAAGAATGGTAAGGCTGTAACAGCATTAAGTTGGAAAGCAAGTCTGTCCATGCGGATAGCCTTGAAACTTCAGACTCACATCTCGCACGTTCCGCCAAAAGAACAAATTATGGCGCGCGAGGGAATATATTATCCGTTGAACGAAGATGAGATGGAATGGCAGCTCGATTATTTTCGGCGCCAATCATAAGAGTTAGAAATTTTCAGGAAGCGTTTTTCTCGTCGACCATGCGCACAGGTTCGTTTTCTTCAACTGACATATTTTCGATGGTAAAAAAGTCGCGCCATTTTCCACGTTTTTCGGTATTGATCTGACGAAACGAGCGGCTGTCCAGCCCGCGCGTGGTGCAGTTTTTATCACCCTCAATGGCGAAGCGAATATCATTCACGCAGAATTCCCGTTTTCCTCCCCAGACAAGAATTTCACCCTCGCCAATGTCTGCTTCCGCATAGGTATAGTAGTGCTGGCGATCAAGTTTATCCTTCAGCACCTTGCGGCATTCATTTTGCACCAAATGAAACCAGCCTAATGACACCCAATTATCTTTTGATTTCTCATACCCAACAGCCGCATGGAGGGGATGGGGGGTTTGGTTGCATAGTTGAAGCCCTGCATCGGATGCCTGTCGATTGGCTTCTCGGGACAATGAATCAAACAATGCATTTGTCAGGAAATCCCCTTCGGGGAGTTTGTGCTCTCGTTTATGTTTGGCAATCGCCAACCGAGTGCGGCGCCCCATATAACCGTCTATTCGCACTTGTTTGTAACCAATATCGATCAGTAGGCGTTGAATGCCGGCTATACGAGCTTTGCTAGCTGAATATTCGACTGGCTCAGTAAATGTGTTCGTCCAGGCTTGAACATTACCGTGATCAACTTTAGCAAAACCAAATAACGACAGTCCTTCTGCGGCGCAATCGCTTTTGTTAGTGAGAGAAAAAGTGCCTTCGCCGGTGCAAAATGCGTAACCACCGCCCCAAGCTTCAACGTCACCTCGATGACCTTCGATAGCGCGAGCAAATGTGTAATAATCGTCTCCTCGCAGTGGTTCCTGGATCACCGTGTTGCACAGGCCTGGTTGAAGCGTCCACCACCCTTCAACCTTCCAACGCCCATTGGCACGATAGGCAATGGCCCCTTCGAGCATATAACTCGTTTGGTTGCATAGTTTGAGCGATGCTTCTGCGGATTGCGGCGTGATAACAACGCCAAGCGCCACGATCACACCCAATACAAGCCCAAATCCATTTGGATAGATCCGAAAATTCAAGGATCCAATCTCCCCGCAATTACAAACCCGCAGATTAAACCGATGAACCTTTAAGGGAAAGAGGCTAATTTGACCCTAATGGGAGTATTGGATGATCGGGTTTTGCCCAATCAATTGCTGATCAAGGTTCCAGCGCCCTGATCGGTAAACATTTCCAGCAACAGGGCATGGGGCACACGGCCATCTAGGATAACCACACCTTCGACACCATCATTGAGAGCTGAAATACAGGTCTTAATCTTGGGGATCATGCCGCCCGAAATCGTACCGTCGTCCATCAGTTTCTGGGCCTCTTGCACGGTCAGGCGCGGTATAATATTGCCGTCTTTGTCTAGAACACCGGCGACATCGGTCAAAAGAAACAGTCTTTTTGCACCCAATTCGCTTGCGATCGCACCAGACGCAGTATCAGCGTTGATATTATAAGTTTCGCCACTTTTAGACACGCCCAGCGGCGCGATCACCGGAACCAAATCGGAATGAATGATTGTTTCAAGAACTTCGGTATTGATCTCTTCAGGTTCACCGACAAATCCTAAATCAAGAATACGTTCAATGTTCGAATCTGGATCTTTCTGAGTGCGGTGAAGTTTGCGCGCCATGATCATGTTGCCATCCTTGCCGGAAAGGCCAACGGCTTTGGCGCCCTCGGTAGAAATCGCGCTGACAATCTGCTTATTGATCTTTCCCGCCAACACCATTTCTACGACTTCGACGGTTTGTTTGTCGGTCACGCGCAAACCGTCGACGAAGTCAGACTTGATCCCTAGTTTTTCGAGCATCGCCGCAATCTGGGGGCCCCCGCCGTGGACGACAACCGGATTGATGCCCACCTGTTTGACGAGCACCATGTCACGGGCAAAGTTTTGGGCAAGTTCTTCATCGCCCATCGCATGGCCGCCGTATTTGATGACCACGATTTCATCGTCATAACGCAGGATGAACGGTAGTGCCTCGGTTAAGACTTGGGCAGTTGCCAGAAACCGTCGCCGACGCGTGCTGGGGCTTTGAGGTTTTTCGGTTTCATCAGTCATGATTTGTCCTTGTCACGAGCCGATGGCTTGTAAGGGATCAGGTCCCAGTCTGCAAGCGCACTCATAGCAGCACGTAACTCTGGAATGCCGGTGCCTTTTTCTGCCGACGTGACGACAATAACAGGATGCGCTGCTGGTCTTTTAGCCAATTGTTCTTGGGTCTTATCTCGAACAGCATCCAACGGGGTTTTTTTGACTTTATCGGCCTTAGTTAAGATCACTTGGTAGGACACCCCAGCCACATCAAACATGTCCATCATTTCCACATCCAACGGCTTGAGCCCATGGCGAGCATCAACAAGAATGAAAGCGCGACGAAGGCTGGCACGGCCCATCAGATAGTCTTTTAAAAGTGCTGTCCACTTTTCGACCAATGCGCGTTCTACACGTGCATATCCATAGCCCGGCAGATCGACCAGATAGAGGCCATCGGTAAGCGTGAAGTAATTTAATTCTCGCGTGCGGCCGGGCGTGTTGGACGTACGTGCCAAAGTTTTCTGATTGGTCAGCGTATTGATAAGGCTAGACTTGCCAACATTGGAACGACCGACAAAGGCAATTTCAGGGCGATCAGCTTCAGGCAGCCCGTCTAAACCAACAACGCCTTTGACAAACAGCGACGCTTGAGCAAATAGCCAACGTCCGCGCTCCAAATCTTCAGCGTGCTCGTGATCAATTTTGGCTTGGTCATGGCTTTCCATTGCGCCAATTCCTGAAAACAATGCAGACGAATTAGGATGATTTAGTATCATCCGATGTTGGGTTATCGGTTCCATACTGGCTCGCCGCCGGGCGGGTAAAAAAGCGGTCAAGTTTCAGATTCTTTAAAAGTTCAACCGGCGTCCCTTGGCGTTTCATAATGGTGTATTGTTGCGCCATCGATAGCATGTTGTTCCAAGCCCAATAGATAACCAACCCGGCTGGAAATTTTGCCAACAGAAACATGAAAAAGAGCGGCATAAGCTGGAACATGCGCGCTTGTATTGGATCCGGAGGTGGTGGGTTCATTTGCATTTGCAGGAACATCGTAATGCCCA
>JAJFIN010000496.1 GCA_021774955.1 Alphaproteobacteria bacterium
GATTTGGGTTTAGAACGCCGCAAGAGATGATGGAGCAAGAACTCGAGGGTGGATTAGTACGTGTTGCACTTGACTCTTGAATCCAAGCTGACCCCTTTTTTCTGCTGGAGACTTTTGTCGGATTGGCCGACCCTTCGAGACGTGGGCTTACGCCCACCCTCAGGGTGACGTTGATTTAATGAGGCGCGTCATGGTGAGGAGCGATCTCTGATCGCGTCTCGAACCACGGAAAAATACTCTTGATCTGCACCCCCACCGGGTCAAGCCCGCAGTGACGGAAGTGGATGGAACGTGAAATCAAAAAGATCAGACGCCACCGACCTCGATCATTTCTTCAGCCGCACGCCGGCGCCGCCTTTCATGGAAGCGGCACCCTCGCTTATAAATTCAATGCCCGCGACTTCGAAGGCCATGCGCAAATGTTTGTAAGTTGACTCGCGCGCTTCCCCTTTTTCGGCCTTATGGATTGTATTGCGATGCAAGCCGGTTTTATCGACAAGATTAGTGTTCGACCAACCAAGCGCGGCCTTGGCCATTCTGATCTGGGCGCCTGTTAAAACCTGGGGCTCGGACATGCTTTTCCTAGAACTTATTTTTTAGCGTCCAAAAGACGTTGACAGCGCATGCCAGCCGCACTAAAGTATGCAAACTGAACATTTTATATCTATTTGCACACTTATGGACTGGACAATCCATTAATGTGCTTTTCTCACTCTGTCGTCAAGGCAAGGTGCCTATAGGCAGGCCATGACGGTGAGCCGACACCCCGCAGCCGGTACCGGCTTTACGCCTGACTTTAAGAGGCCGTCATGACCGAAACTGAAAATAAAACTGAAAATGAAGTCGTGCCAGGGCCAAGGGTCAGAGCCCTCCGTGCAAAGAACAATCAAAAGGCCTCACCATTGTTCGGCTTTGAGGACAGCACGCCAGATGAAAACCCTGAGCTTAAGATCCAGAAATTGCTCGGCTTTGATAATAGCGCGCCCATCGCAAACCCCCATATTGACCCGATGCAGATTGCCCTCCTCATGATGTTGTCTATCGACGACCAAACCTTGGAACAAGCCGCCGCCACGCTCGGCCAGCCCGTCCCGGTGGTCATCGAAAAATTAGAAGCGGCAAAAAAGACCTTGGGCGCCCGCACCACCAACGGCGCCATTGCCGCTGCGATCCGTCAAGGTTGCATAACGTTTTAGGCTCATTCTGACGCGGGGGATGCGAAACGCCCCTTTATAGGCTTCCCCGGAAAATGCGTGAGCATTTGTCCGGGGTCCACTCGCTGTTCATTTGAGTACAGAGTTTTGGCGTGCATCGGCTGTGGCCACACTGTTGTGAAACTTCACGCGTGATGCTTCGCAGACCAGCCATTGGGCCTCAGACAAATGCTCACGCATTTTCTGAGGAAGCGATTGGGGGTGAGCAAAGAGAGAGACCCCCTTCCTTTGATCTCATCAATTGACCGACCTAAGCGACCCGGTGCAGAGCACAAATTTTGTTGCCGGACGGATCGCGCAAGTAAGCCAGATAAAGTTTACCGGCCGCGCCTTCGCGCACGCCGGGCGGGTCTTCACAGGTGACCCCGCCATTTTCCAATCCCGCCGCATGCCAAGCGTCCGCCGTCGCGGTATCGTTAGCCGCAAAGCCGATCGTGCTACCATTGCCACAGCTTGCCGCCGCGCCGTCAATCGGCTTGGTCAGCGCGAAGATGCCGCTGTCGGTGAAATAAAAGCACCGGCCATTGTCATCCATAACGCCCGGCTTGTGCCCCAAGGCACCCAGAACGGCATCGTAAAATTTCTTTGATTCCGCGACGTCATTGGCGCCGATCATGATGTGACTGAACATGTTTCGTCCTCTTTTTTTTTAAGGTAACGCGGCACGATACTGTGCTCGGCAATGCCGGGCAACAGCCCTATACTGTTTTGATCGAAAGGGAGTGGTCACATGGCGCCATCAACGCAACCGATAAGATGGGGCATCCTGGGGGCGGGGAAAATCGCTGCCGCCTTTGCCCGCGGTGTCAATGAAGCGGAGAATGCAACGCTCACGGCCATCGCCAGCCGCACGGCCAAAAAAGCTAACGCCTTTGCCAAAAAGTTTTCCGCGACAGGCGCATTCCAAAGCTATGAGGAACTCCTCGCCAGCCCCGATGTCGATGCCGTCTATATCGCCACCCCGCATCCCTTTCATGCCCAATGGGCGGTGAAGGCCGCTGAAGCGGGCAAGCACCTCCTCATCGAAAAACCCATCGGCCTTAATCACGCTGAAGCCATGGCGATCTTCGACGCCGCTGAACAGGCCGGCACCTTCGCCATGGAAGCCTTCATGTATCGCTGCCATCGCCAAACCCAAATGCTGGCTGATCTAGTGCGGTCCGGCACCATTGGTGAGATCCGCCAGATCGAATCCTCGTTTGGTTTCAAAGCCCCCTTTGATCCCGAAAGCCGGTTGTTCAACAATGATCTGGGTGGCGGCGGCATTCTCGATGTCGGCTGTTATCCGGTGTCGGCTGCACGACTGATTGCCGGGGCGGCGCAAGGGAAATTCTTCTCCGATCCCCTACGGATTTCTGGTTCGGGCCATCTGGGCGAGACCGGCGTGGATGAATGGGCGTCGGCCTTGCTCACGTTTCCCGGTGACATCCAGGCGCGCCTCGCGACCTCGGTCTCCTTGACTTTGCCATCGGTCATCAAAGTCTTTGGTTCTGAAGGCAGTCTAACGGCAAAATCGCCCTGGCATATTGGCGGCGTCAAGGGCGGCAAGAGCGAACTCACCCTGATCGACAACAAGGGCGAAAAATCCTCTATCGATACCAGCGATCCGCGCGGGCTTTACACCATCGAGGCCGAGATGGTGAGCGAGGCTATTTTACACGAACAAAGCCAATGCCAAGCCATGAGTTGGGCCGACAGTCTCAGCAATATGAAGGTCCTGGATGGCTGGCGCCAGGCCATCCGCCTGACCTATGCGCGCGAACAGCCATCGCGGGTCGTGACCACCATCCGCAATGACGCGCTTAGAAAGCCGGTCAAAGCCGACATTCCCTCGGCCACGATTTCAGGCCTGGACAAACCGGTCTCGCGCCTCGTTACGGGCTGCGATAATCAAACCACTATGCCCCACGCGGCCGTGATGTTTGACCACTTCTTTGAAGCCGGTGGCACCGCTTTTGATACCGCGCATTTGTATGGCGATGGTATCATGGAGCGGCTTCTGGGCGCCTGGATGGCCAACCACAACATCCGCGACGAGTGCGTCATCATCGGTAAAGGGGCGCACACGCCCAATTGCCGCCCGGACGCCATCGAACCGCAGCTGTTGGAAAGTCTCGACCGGCTGCAAACCGACAGCGTCGATATCTATTGTCTGCACCGGGACAATCTCAGCATCCCGGTGGGTGAGTTTGTCGACGCCCTCAACGCCCAAGTCGATGCCGGCCGCATCCGCCTATTTGGCGGCTCCAATTGGACCCTTGTCCGTCTCAAGGCGGCAAATGAATATGCCACGCAGAATGGATTGCAAGGGTTTAGCACGCTCTCTAACCAATATTCCCTGGCCCGTATGGTCAATCCGGTTTGGGCCGGATGCTACGCCGCCTCAACGCCGGACTTTCAAGAGTTCCTGACCGAAACACAGATGCCGCTGTTTCCCTGGTCGAGCCAAGCGCGTGGATTTTTTACCCCGCGCGCGCATCCCGATTTGCGCCAAGACCAGGAACTAGTCAATGCTTTCTATGCGGAAGATAATTTCGAACGCCAGGCCCGCGCCAAAGAGCTCGCCGAAAAGTTTGGCTGCAATCCGGTCGAGATTGCCCTCGCCTATGTGCTTCATCAGCCCTTCCCGACCTTTCCGCTGATCGGGCCACGTACTCTGGCCGAGCTGCGCTCCTCGATCAAAGCCGCCAGGATCGAGCTCAGCCCAGAAGATATTTCCTATCTCTTCCGCGGCGCTTAACCCATGACCGGCTTTCGTTTTTTACCCGCTTATCTTGATGTCCCCGCGCAGCACAGCCTAGTTGAGGACATCCGGGCCGTTGTTAAAACCGCGCCCCTCTATCAACCGGTCATGCCGCGCA
>JAJFIN010000497.1 GCA_021774955.1 Alphaproteobacteria bacterium
AACGCACGCTCGCCAGCCCCGGTGACAATCGCCACCCACTGGTCCGGATCTTCTTCAAACTCATCAAACACTTTCGCAAGCTCTTGGCTTGCCGGCGCATGAATCGCATTCATCACTTCAGGACGATTGAGCGTGACAATGGTCAGATGCCCCTCGCGCTCAACTTTACAAAATTCGTAGTCTGACATGACATCATCCCCATTTTTATTCTGAAATTTCACGCAAACCCTCTTTGAACCGCTTGTAATTATCGACATACACGCGCGATAACATTGACAACATTTCAAGCATCTCCGTGCTCACGTCTTTTACGACCTTCCCTGGCGATCCCAGCACCATTGAATTGTCGGGGATAATTTTCCCCTCGGGAATGAGCGTATTCGCACCAATCAACCACTTCTTTCCGCACACAGCACCATTCAAAACGATGCTTCCGATTCCGATTAAAGTATTGTTGCCAATCGTGCAGCCATGCAGCATCACCATATGACCGACCGTCACGTCTTGCCCGATTGTCAAGGGAACGCCATCGTCCGTATGCAGCACCGAATTATCTTGGATGTTGGAACGCGCACCGATGTGGATTGGATCGTTGTCACCACGCAACACACACCCAAACCAAATGCTGGCATCCTCCTCAAGCGTCACACGTCCCATCACTTGAGCATTAGGGGCAACCCAATAGGCACCATTATTTGGTAAACTGGGTTCAAACCCATTAAACGCGTAAAGCGTCATAAATAACCTCAATTTTGCTGAAATTGCCGCTGTCAGACCCAACAATGCATTGAATGGCCTAGTAAGGTAAAGAGCCGGATCGGTTCATTTTTACCTCTCGCCCTTCAAATTTGAACGCCAAGCCCCCATGTTTGTGGGAGCTTCGGATTGGATCAAGAATGTTTTAGGGGAACGACGGGTTTGTCTTACCAAACAAAACACGCAGAAAATTCTGAAAACATAGAAAAACCGCTAATTTCGCTCGCCGATGCACAAAGCATCGTTGACCAAAGCGTTCGTCAATATTTCTCCGAGCGTAGAGAGCACATTCCAAAATTCACCGAAAAGCACTTTTCCTGGAAGGGCGCGTGGTCCCTCAACAAAAAGGCCTTTGGCCACGACGTCTATCGAGCCCCCGTCAACATCGTGGCGATGTTACCCACTATGGGGCTTAGAGCCGCAGCCCATGGATTTGATCGGGCGGGCCGCAACGCCACCGCAGCAAAACTTCGCAATACCCGACTTCACATGAAAACAGATGTGGCCGAAGAGCTGGAATGGCTGATCTACACCGACCTACTAGAAATCCCCTTCAGTCAAAGCGGACGACACAGCACCCAAGACGCAGTCGCAGAAGCGATCTATTCCCACCCCAAAATGAACCAAGCTCTGGACCAAGTCGTATCAAACATTGTCGACGCGGCAGGCCCTCGCAATCGGGCACAGCTTGAAGATCTGATGGCAACTTATCTTGAAACGCGGGCGGCCAATGCTGAAGTAGTAAACCTCGCTATTTGCCTTGTTGCTGGTGCCGCCTTGGCCCACAAAGTCACGCCCGGCATTTTGTCTTTGGGCCCGGCAATTTCTGGAGCCGTTGCCAACAAGGCCGCAATGGCCAGCTTTCCTATGGGCGCCGCCGTCGGCGGTCTTTGGTACAACGCATTCCCAATCGCTCCTTCAGCGGCCCTTGCCGTCGGCACAACCGGAGGGCTATTGGCGGCAACATCGCTGTTTGCCGCATTCTCAGGTTTGATTTCCGACCCGGTCCAACAAGCCCTGGGTTTTCATCAAAAAAGACTAGAAGGATTTGTCGATACGCTCGAGCAGAACATCATGCATGACGAAGATAATCGGCTGAAGATGCGCGACCATTACGTCGCGCGGATCATTGATCTATTCGATGCCTTAAGCGCAATTCTGGCCCACGTCAGATAACGCACATAGCGTGATATCTGAATTCAATGATGAAATTAGAGGGATGTCGCCACGGTCTGCGTCGTCAAAACAAAACCAACGCCAAGACATCCAATGAAAGCATAATAGGCAGCTTTCCTCGGATAAGCGGAGGGACTGGTGAAAATAGCCCGCACGGCCGCAAACAATGGCCACCCATCACGATATGACAGTTGATAACCGACATAAACGACGGATAGCGCAGAGGCGACAAAGAACGCGTTGTAAGAGGCAATCAGCCCAAATTCATATCCAATGAGGACTGAAAGCAAAATGGCTATCGCACTAATATTCACCGAACGCAAAGACATCATTCACCTGTTAAAACTAGATTTTCTACCACTAACCGCGCCGCCACTCATAGCCTGCGACTGGTTGAGAAATAGGAAACAAGGGGATAGGATTCAATTGGACAAAATGACCATCAAGCTAGTTTGTAACCCCGGTCACAATGAAAAGCCCCGGATCCGAAACCCATATGAAGAATATCAACGCCAGCATCCGAAAAAATGGGGTTGTGGACGATGAGGAGGTAAATTCCTACGCAAGCGCCATTCCTTCACCACATGGTTGCTTCGAGATCGGTTCAGGAATTAGTATGTTGTCTAAGGGGATTCTACTGAGCCGATTGATGAGACAAAGGGGCACGATGCTGGGGGGTATGATCTGTGTTTGACCAAAATGCACGGCGCGAATCCTCCTGGGCGACGCCATTACGCATCCTCACCATCACCTTGGTCCTCTCAGCCGGGTTCCTTTACTATTATTTCGGTCCAACCGTTGACGATCTTCAAGGCAATATCCCTCAAGCGTCGGTAAGCGATTACCCGATTTCTTTGTCGATCGGCGGTCTCAATTTTTCAGTACCGGAGAATTTTACCCAGTTTCCAAGGGCACGTAGAGGTGGCGAAAGATCAAGTGTCGCGCTTTACGCGATGATGCCCGAACTAACCCCCTACACCTTGGAAAATAAGGAAATATTTGAAGGCAACTTGCCCGATAGCCCCCTCATCCATTTCCAAATTGAAACCTATGTATCGCCTTTGACCGAAGCGCAGCGAATAGAACGCATCTATTTAAACTCTGTTGTCGACACATCGGGCGAAGCCGGTCCGGCAGGTCTCACACGTTTCGCTTTTTCTGAAGATACGGGGTACCGCGAAGACGACCTGTTTTTAGGACGCGATGAAAATCATCAATTGGTAGCATTCATATGCATGCAAGCCCTACCCGGCATTCCAAGCCCCAGTTGCCGTCGCGATACCCAACTCTCTGATACGATTAGTTTGAAGTACCGTTTTAAACGTGTGCATTTGAATAACTGGCGAACGATTGACGCAGATGTCCACAATCTCGCACGTTCATTCTTGGTGTCCGATAACAATAACGACGAGGCGGCAATTCAATAACGGTGAGTAATATCTCAGAGTTATCCTGAGGAGCAAGCGCCAGCTTGCGTCTCGAAGGAGCGCCTCAAACGACCGGATCCTTGGCTCATGGTTCGAGACGGCGCGAAGCGCCTCCTCACCATAACGGAGCTATTTAAAACGTTATCCTGAGGAG
This sequence comes from Alphaproteobacteria bacterium, assembly GCA_021774955.1. Taxonomy (GTDB): domain Bacteria; phylum Pseudomonadota; class Alphaproteobacteria; order M2410; family M2410; genus JAJFIN01. The sequence goes on from JAJFIN010000497.1 coordinate 3,514, forward strand.
GGCAGATCGATGGGGTCAGACTCCATTGATCTCACCGGATCGGGCTCCGTCATGACGCGCGCGGATGGCGAAGCGTTGGCCGCTTCCCTTCTCACCCATGGTAGCCCTTCGGGTGGTTGAGAAGGGAAGCGGAACGTACGCGGAGTGTCCGTCAACCCCTGCTGTCATTCCGCGACTTGATCGCGGAATCCATCTGACATGCCATCGCCGTTGGACCCCGCGATCAAGTCGCGGGGTGACGAAGAGGGGGGGCGACGCGATTT
>JAJFIN010000498.1 GCA_021774955.1 Alphaproteobacteria bacterium
CATCAGAGGCAACCCAATAAGGATCCATGGTTTGCGGCGACCAATTTTTGTCTGCCAGCGGTCGCTGGCGATACCGATGAGAGGATCGGTGACCACATCTGTGAGGCGTGAGAGAGCAATGATCAATCCCACCAAGCCAAATTGAAGCCCGACACTGACCGAGTAGAACGAGGCGAGATAGAGCGCCATCGGTATGTGAACAACGGACAGCGATAGGTTAGGCAAGCCATAGAGAATGGTGCGGCCATGGCCAATCGACGCGTTTGATGACACCTGGGTTCCTCCCACCAGTTTGTGTGTCTTTTTTTATATGGTGGCATGAAAATACTGAAATGCCAAAGTAAGATGCTCGTGATCGTTGATTTGATTCCAATGGATACGAAGACCAGATGTCCAATTTGGAATCGGCGTCACATTTTTATAATCGGTTATTGAGCTTGAGTGCGCATCTGTGTTCTCTGGAGTTCACAAGGAATGATCTATGGCCCTGACCCATCGTACAGAGAAAAATTGGCGCACTGTTATCGCTTTGACGATTATCGCGGCTGGATTTGGATTTTCATTCTCAACCATCCGCATGGCGACCGGATTGATGCCATTTTCCTGGGCGGAAGTTGAACATTCTATCAGAACTGCTGCGTTTATTGGTTTTTGCGTCGGCACATTCATGCTGTTTTTTGTCTATAGCCCCAGAGGCGCTTCGATACGCCGCCTTGGATTTATCAAAGGTTGGATTGTATTTGATACATTGTCGACACTGCTAATTGCTGCAGCAATATTAAGTCAGCGGGCTGTCTACGCTCTCATACACACTAACGCAGCGCTACTCACCGAATATTTCAACGAATTTTTCTTGGTCGACATGTTGGTTGCTTTCCTGGTGTTTTTGCTGATCACATTCGTTCTGCAACTCCGTCGACTGCTCGGCGAGGGGATTATGTGGAAAGTGATGACAGGGCGCTACCACCTGCCGCGTCAAGAAAACCGGATCTATATGTTTCTTGATATTAAAGACTCAACTGCTATGGCCGTACAGCTTGGCGATGAACGCACACATGCGTTGATCACCGAAGTCTTTTTCGATGCAGATCGTCAGATAACGGAGCATAACGGCGAAATATTGAGCTACAATGGCGATGAGCTTGTGGCAACGTGGCCTGAAACTGTTGGGCTTAAAGACAGTCGTTGCTTGAGATGTTATGCGGCGATCACCCGCGCGCTCGACGCAAAGTCTGACTATTATCAACAGCGGTATGGTTTTACTCCCGCTCTATGGGCGGGCCTTCATACAGGATCCGTTGTGGTCGGTGAATGCGGTGACAGCAAATTATCCATTGTCCATATAGGTGACACACCCAATACGGCCGCACGCCTTGAGCATCAAGCCAAAGATATGGGTCATGATTGTCTCATTTCAGAAACTCTTGCGTCGAAAATGGAATTACCATCAGGGCTTAGAAAAGAATCCTTAGGTGCCGTAACGCTGCGTGGTCATGATCGGGAAACGAAAGTTTTTGCTTTGGAGCGTGATGGCTTCACCACCCCTAGGCAAATTGCCGCGGCTGGTGAATAGTCGTACCGCAGTGCACAAGTTTCCTTGACATCAAGGGTCGAGCGCGACCAAATAGCGCCGCATTTCGCCTGAGGGCGGTAGTACAACAATTCCAAAACCCCCTATTGGGTAAAGAATAATGGGAGAGAGTAAATGACCATTCGTTTTGATGACAAAGTCGCGATTGTCACCGGTGCCGGCGGCGGACTTGGGCGGGCGCACGCACTTGAACTTGCACGCCGAGGTGCCAAAGTAGTGGTGAACGATCTCGGTGGATCGGTCGACGGATCGGGCGGATCGTCAGACTCTGCGGATAAGGTTGTCGCGGAGATCAAAGAGCTCGGTGGTGAAGCAATTTCTAACGGGTCAAGCGTTACCGACGACACCGGCGTCGCTAACATGGTCAAGCAGGTCATGGACGAATGGGGCCGGATCGACATCTTGATCAACAACGCGGGCATCCTGCGTGACAAAAGTTTCGCCAAGATGGAGATCGAAGACTTCTCCGTCGTGATGGATGTTCATCTGATGGGCTCGGTAAAACCAACCAAAGCGGTTTGGGCCATCATGAAGGAGCAACAATATGGGCGCATCATGGTGACCTCATCTTCAAGCGGTCTCTACGGCAACTTCGGCCAAACGAATTATGGCGCCGCTAAGCTTTCCCTCGTCGGTTTCATGAACACACTGAAACTCGAAGGGCAGAAAGACAACATCAAGGTGAACGCTCTTGCTCCGGTGGCTGCCAGCCGCATGACAGAAAATCTGATGCCACCCGAAGCCCTTGATATTTTGAAGCCTGAGTATGTATCACCGGGCGTTATGTGTCTGGTTCAAGAAGATGCCCCGACCGGTGCCATCCTCTGTGCCGGTGCTGGTGTATTTTCGCTGGCGCAGATCGTTGAAGCCGAAGGGGCTTTCCTTGGCCGCGAGGATCTGTCGGCAGAGAAAGTTTGGGAAAACTGGGAAAAGATTTCTGACTTCTCAAATGCCAGCCCCTATTTCATGGGCGGTGAGCAAACCGGCAAAGTTTTCAATATGGCAACCAGCAAATAAGCTTTCGGACTGGTTTGAGAAAAGGGGCTCACTGAGCCCCTTTTTTTTGTCAGAGACCTAAAACGGCTTTGGCCATAATGTTGCGCTGGATCTCGTTGGAGCCCGCGTAGATCGATGCCTTTCGATAGCTGAAGTAGCTTGGCGCGATCGGAGCGGCGTATTGCGGACCCGGTCGCGGCTCATTCATCTCACCAGTTAGGTCAGCCCATGTGTCTTGGATAAACGGTTGGCCATAATGGCCGACAGCTTCGACAGCCAATTCACCCAGTTCTTGTTGTAGCTCCGTCGAGCGACATTTAAGCATGGATGATTCCGCACCAACGGATTCACCGGCACTCACCGCTGTGAAGATGCGATATTCGGTAAACTGCATGGCTTTTGTCTGTACGGTGATTGAATCAAGTTTGCGTTTGAAGTCCATGTCATCAATGAGCCGTCCGCCCTGCCCATCTGATTCTTGCGATGCGATTTTCTTAATCTTATCGATGTTCCGCAAGAGACCGGGACCGCCTGCATTGCCTCGCTCAAAAGTCAGCAGATATTTGGCGTAGGTCCAACCCTTGTTCTCTTCGCCAATTCGATTTTCCTTGGGCACGACGACATCATCGTAAAATACTTGATTGATTTCTTGCTGGCCTTCGACCGGCACATCGAGTGTGACAATAGGCTCAACTGTAATGCCGGGGATTTTCATATCAACGAGGAGAAACGTTATCCCTTCTTGC
>JAJFIN010000499.1 GCA_021774955.1 Alphaproteobacteria bacterium
CAACATCACGCGAGGTGATTGGGGATGGTGTTATTGTTACCCGCTCTTTCTCATGCAAACCAACCGCCGGGCAAAGCTACACCGACTATTATGCAAAAGTAACTACCTATGCCGCAATGATTTCAGTTCACGCGGAAAAAATTGAACTGGGCGCAACAGCGCGAACCCATGCGGTAACTCAAATCGATATACCGGAAAGTCCTTTCCGTTATCTGGACAATGCATCGGGTCTCGCTGGTATTTCAGAGATGACAGAGCGTGTGGCGGGTCAGAAAGTTGGGATTGTTGGGCTGGGCGGTAGCGGCTCATACCTGCTGGATCTAATTACGAAAACCAGTGTAGCAGAAATCCACCTTTTTGATGGGGATGATCTCATTCAGCACAACGCCTTCCGGTGTCCTGGTGCGGTATCAGCCGAAACGCTGCGGCAAAGACCGAAAAAGGTAGCCTACTATGCCGAAATTTATAAACCTTTCCGTAAGGGCATGTTTGCTCATGCAGATTACCTAACCGAACAGAATCTTGGTATTCTGAACGCCTTCGACTTCGTGTTCATCTGCATAGATAATGGATGCGCAAAGAAGGCTATTGTTACGCACCTAGAAGTGGAAGGTAAATCATTCATAGATATCGGAATGGGCATCGAAATTGCTGACAATAAATTGCTTGGTATCGTTAGAACCAGCGCAAGTACGCCAAAGAATCGGGAGACATTTAGGAAGTTTGTGCCCTTTTCCGAAGTTGATCCAGATAACGCCTACACAAAAAATGTTCAAATCGTCGAACTTAATGCACTGAACGCATGCCTTGCTGTGATAAAATGGAAAAAATTGAACGGGATTTATCTCGATCTTGAGCAGGAAATGAATTCAAACTATACGATAGATGGGAACCACATATCGAATGGATAAGGTTAAGATACTAACTCCTGAATTTGTAGACGCCATCCCAGCGAACATCGAGCAAGGGAAAATCTACATTTCGATGGAATTCGCGACTGCTGTGCACAGTTGTTGCTGTGGTTGCGGCATGGAAGTCGTTACGCCGTTCAGTCCAACAGACTGGAAGCTGATTTTTGATGGTGTGTCTGTGTCTTTGTCCCCGTCAATCGGCAATTGGAGCTTCCCTTGTCGGTCACACTATTGGGTCACGAACAATCAGATTAGATGGTCAGGTGATTGGTCTCAGGATCAGGTCGATGCTGGTCGAGCACATGATATATTTAACAAGCAACAAAAATTTGGCGAAACGGAACGAAATTCAAACTCAGCCACTCCTAGGTCACAGCAAAGGTTTTGGTCTCGGCTGTTAAACTGGTTTCACAAATAACCACGAAGCAGCATATGCCTTTGTTTTTTTATGATCTGATTGCCATATTTCGTATGGCATTCTTTTGGCAATTGCTTGTAATACGGTTTATTTTTAAACAACGAAAATAATCAAAACCCAAGTCTACCTTTCCAACCCCTCATCGCGGTCGCGCGCTTTGGCACGCCGTCTTTTGTGGGCGGCGAGGCGTTTCTCTATTTCGGTGTGCTCGTCTTTGGTCAGTCCGTCATTGCGTGCAAAGCCACCGCTACTCTCGCGGCGTTCCTTGTCATAATCCTTCCAGTCGCCAAAGCGTGCCTCAAGCAGCGCCAGGCGGTGCTTCTTGCCGCCAAGCTGGGATAGCTTGGCGTAGGCTTCACCGTCCGAGAATATAAGACCCTGTCCCTTGGCGTGTATGCCAAGGCCTTCTTCGGATATCCGCTCTTCAAGATCGGACCATGAGCCCGCGTCATCAAAATGCGGGCGAATGAACTGGCGCAGTGACATGATCTTGTCCTTGCCCCATTGCACAAGAGCATTCACATCAAACCCGCCCTCAGCGTGCTGTTTCATGCGCTCACCAAAGCTCATCTTGCGCGTGAGGCGTCCGGGCACTTGCTGCAGCCCCAGCTCACGCTCCTGCGCTTTGAGGGATTTTTCCAGACGGGTTTTATAGCGCCACTTGGCCCAGGCTTTACCCGTATCAGGATGCACCCGGTTCACCATCACATGCAGGTGCGGGTGTTTGGTGTCGTTATGACAAACGATCACCGACTGATACTCGGAAAGCTCTAAATCGGAAAGCGCACGATCAGCAATGCTGACCATGGCATCGCGCTCAAGCTTCTCGTTAACGGGCCAACTTACAGAAAAATGAAAGACCGGGTCTTGCACCCGTCGCGACAACCGTGCCGTCGCCCGCATCATGGCGGGATAAGTATCAGCATCGGTTGTCGGCAAATTGCGCGCCTCTGCCCACTCGACACGCTCGGGGTTATTCCCCCGTTTGCCAGTGGCGAGGTATCGGGCAAGGCCGCCAAAGCCGGTTCCGGTTTGTGCTTCGCCGATCATGGCAAGCTCAACCGATCCGGCGCACAGCGCTTAGCACCGCCGCCAAGGCTTCCTGGATCGCAGATGGCGATACCACGAAGCCCGCATTGGCCTGGTGGGTCAGTTGATTGAGATTATTGCCTATCGAAGTCAACTGGCGTATGGTTTGCGTTGTGACTTGCGCGGGTTTGGCTTGGGGTTTGGCTCCAAGCGCACACGTGCGCACGAATGCTGCCCGGGTTAGATCGCAGGTCTCCGCCGCTTCGTTTATGGTATCAAGCTCAGCTTGGGTGACATAGACGTCGACCCGCAAGGATCGAACCTTTGGGGTAGGTTTGCGGTAACCCTTACGCGGCATTCGTTTAAGCCCTTCTGGCGTTTGAAGGACAAGCAGGATATGACTTGAAGACACACTTATTGGTGTCTGAATGGTATACATGTAACGGGCTATTTTTGCCCGCATACATCCTGCTTGCTCTTTCCCAAGTCGATCCCATCCTCATAGCTTATA
>JAJFIN010000500.1 GCA_021774955.1 Alphaproteobacteria bacterium
ATCGGCAATGATCACGTCATAGCGGTTTGCCGTTTCGGCCACAAAACGCGCGCCATCGGCAATCACCAGGTCAAGCCGCGGATCGTCAAACGCACCCTTGCTCAAGCTGGGTAGATATTCCTTACACATATCAATCACGCGGGCATCGATTTCAACCAGCGTCACCCGCGCGACATCGTGTTTGACCACCTCGCGCAGCGTGCCGCCATCGCCGCCGCCGATGATCAGCACATCTCGGGCCGCGCCATGGGCGAGCATCGGCACATGGGCGATCATCTCATGATACATGAACTCATCGCCTTCGGTCGTCTGCACCACGCCGTCGAGCGTCAGCACGCGCCCGAGCAACGGATTGTCAAAGATCTGCACATGCTGATGCTCGGACTTGTCTTCATAGAGGAGGCTGCCGATCTTCAAGCTCTGGGCTATGCCGCTGCTGGCATGGAGCGTTTCTTGAAACCAATCAGCCATCGACTTCTCCTCGCCTAATTTCATTGACGATGGTGCGGCTGGGTTGGAAGGCCGCTTCAAACACCGGGACAGCGTATTGCGGCGTTGCATCCCCGCACATGAAAACATCAAGCGCCACATAATCGCGTTCGGGCCAGGTGTGAATGCTGATATGCGATTCCGCCAACACCGCGACGCCAGAAATGCCGCCACCGGATGTGAAGGTATGGAGGTGAATATGCAACAGCGTCGCGCCACAGGCCGCGACGGCCTGCTTCAGTGCGTCTTCCACATGGGTCCTATCGGTGAGTTTTTTGGCACCCCATAGATCGATGATCAGATGCGTGCCGGCAAAACATTGGCCGTCTTGAATGACAAAATGATCGGGTTGGGTTTCAGAAACGCTTTCTTTCAAAGTCATGGCTTGCCCCTCCTCAAATGCAATAAGTTTTAAGGGGCGGAAAACCGTTGAACCCGACCGACGAATAACTCGCCGTATAGGCCCCGGTACTGAGCAATTGAATGCGCTCGCCCGCTTTGATTGCGCGCGGCAAGCGGTAATCCGCTTTTTCATAAAGAATGTCGGTCGAATCGCAAGTCGGTCCGGCGAGCACCACCGGTCCGTCCTCTTTGCCGTCGTGGGCCGTGCGTACCCGGTAGCGGATGCTTTCATCCATGGTTTCGGCCAGCCCGTGATAGCGGCCGACATCGAGATAGACCCAACGCCGCTCCGGATCGGTATCGCGTGTCGAAACCAAAACGATCTCGCTCTCGATCACACCGGCATCGCCAACGAGCGAGCGTCCCGGTTCTAAGATCATGCGGGGTTTATGATTGCCGAAATGTTTTTCAATAGCGATGTGGATCGTATCGCTATAACGCGCCAGCGGATCGACCGGATCGCGGTAGCGTGCGGGAAATCCGCCACCCAAATCAATGGCTTCCAAATCGATATCCGCGTCTTCTGAAAGCCGCTCGAAGATTTCCGCCGTGACCCCGATCGCGTAATCCCATTGCGTTACGTCGGTTTGTTGCGAGCCGACATGAAAAGAAACACCGTAAGGCGTGAGCCCGATCTCTTTGGCTTTCTTCAGGAGGCGGATGGCATCCACCGGGCTGCAACCGAACTTGCGCGACAGCGGCCATTCAGCCCCTTTGCACTCTGTCGCAATCCGGCAGATGACTTGCGCGCCCGGCGCCCGCCCGGCAATCTTCTCCAACTCGCCATCGCAATCGAAGGCGAAAAGATCGATGCCAGCCTTGTGAGCATAGCCGATGTCCGCCGGTTTCTTGATCGTATTGGAATAAGACAGCCGGTCAAAAGGCGCACCGGATTGAAGACACAAATCGATCTCCGTCGGGCTCGCGACATCGAAAGCGCAGCCCAGCTCATTCAGCGCTTGAACGATGGCGGGCTCCGGGTTGGCTTTAACCGCATAAAAGATGTCGGCATCGGGAAAGGCACGACTGAGATCCCGATAGGCCTGCTCAACAGCGGCAAGATCGACGATGAGGCAGGGGGTCGGGAGGTCGTTCGACCGCAAATACTCGAAAATTCGTTCTGTCATAATCTGGTTCTCTTATGTGCGCCACAGCCAAGTGTGGCGGTGTTGGAGACTTTTGCACGGATCGTTATTAATCCGCCCGCCCTTCGAGACACTCGCTTACGCTCGTTCCTCAGGACGACGTTCCCTTTTACGTTACACTGGTCTCGAAGTGCCCAACGATCCGTGCAAAAGCCTCGATGTTGAGGATTGCCGCCGGTTCCGATCGCCAGTCAGAGTGCCGCGAGAGCGTTTTACTGAATTCAAATCATGGATCAAGAGAAAACAGGCGGCTTCTTGTCATTTGTCTTGTCCACCGCTTTACCGCTCAAGTTGAATATTTAGAAATCTTTCATATTAAAAAAGTAGAGTTAGAAAACTTATTCATGGTTTCCGTGTGTCGGCTGTAATCGGAATATATTTATGCCCAATGCGAGTCCTGGCACCAACGCTGAAGTCAAACCGTTTGAGTTTGAACATCGCGATACACTTCACCGCTTGCCTTTGAGTGACCTGCCATTGACCACCCGTGCGCTTGATAGCGCCTGTTTGGTCAAGACCAACAAGCTCGAGACCATGGTCGAATTGTTTGGCGAAGCCGACACCGGCAAGGCATTTATTCTTCCAGAAAAGATCCATCAACATTACAGCATCGATGACCCTACCGATCGTAGGCTTCTGACGATGGTCGGCCAACTCACGAGCTTCGATGTATTTTCTCTGCGTGTCGAACTGCGCCGGTTGAACATCGAAATTGAGGACATTGACGCCCTAAGTCTGTCACCCGAGTTGAAGAGCGACCTCGATGACAATATGAAAGATTTTCTCGAGCCATTGTTTCGCAGCATTTTTGCCGGTGACGAGCCCAGCGATACGTCGCTCACCAGCATCTTAGAAAGCCTGTCAAATCCCGATGCCCACAAGGTCCGCGCAAATCTCCAACAGATGGCAAAAAAGCTCGAAATCCCGATCACCGAGATCCCAGTCTTTCTGAAGGATTACGCCGATACCTATTTGGCCTTGGCCTATTTCGATTATCAGCTTAAGGAAATTTATCCTCGATTATCCGATCTCCTGGCTACCCTTCAGCTCATTCAAATCAGTCCTTTGGAGACCGGCGGTGCAAGCTTTGGTCAACAATGTAATGAAATTTCATCGCGGTTTACCGCGGCATTTCGCTTCGTAAGCGGATCACTTCAGAGGTTTAAAAACGATACCAATGGCATGTGGGAGAACATCTCTCGTATTGAATTCGAAGCGATGAAAAAACTCATCAACGATTACCTGACCCGCATCGGCGCGACACTGTGTACCTTGTCGGTCAAGATTGACCATTGGGAACAGACCTTCCCGCCGGGGGCGAAAATTAAGGGACAGAAATATTCGGCCTATTTGTCCTCTCAGCTGATCGTCGGCCTCGACGACCTGGCATCGATGAGAGAGTGACCAAGCACGCGCCGCTTAAGCGTTTTGGTACTCGCCTTAAAGGCGAGCCCGTCCCCGCTGTTAATGCCTGTAAAAACAGCGGCGGCCTTTTTCAGCCCCAAACAATAAAACACTTTTAGGATGTATCCCCGCGCCGGGCTGGCCGGTGGCGGCGCGAAAGAAAACCGCGCCGGGCTGGCCGGTGGCGGCGCGCCAAACAAAATGGTGGTGGGTGCAGTCAAGTGCGAACCCGTTATTCCTTTTTCGGGGACAGCTCAGGTAGCTTCTCTGGTGTAGTTTTTGGCAGTTTATCAGCGGTTTTAACTGGGTTTCATGGGTAAAAAACATGTCAATAACACGCCATAAACACGTGAATAACACGCAGAAATCACAGTGATTGCAGGCTTTCAAAAGGCCTAAAGCAGGTGAGTAGCACGACGTGCGCGCATGAATATGTCGCCCAAAACCTGAATCTCGCAGTTGTTGTGGCGGGAAACGACACCCTCCCAGGCCACTCGACGCTATATATTCAGCCATTCCTATAAAGTATCCCCGTTTGAGGATTAATTATAGTGAGATCGTGACAATAACGACTTATAGCCGTGGACAAGTAGAATGGGCATTATGGCGCACCTTTACGCGTACATATCTCACGAACACCCCGATACCGAAAATTTTCCGTACACGCATAAAACGGCTGATGGAGATTGACCGGGAACTTGAGATCAATGCAGAGGTTCTACCGCAAGCCCGCTATGCTTTTCCCCCGCCGCCATCACGCAAACGAGGAGAAGTCATTTATCGTGCTGTGGATGTCTTTTGCCTTGCCATCGCTCTTGATCTTCTCGATGCCGTCTATAAGCAGACAGAGATTGTCTTTCTGATGCGGTATTTGCGAACGGATTTGGAAGCTCTTTTTTCTGAGCTTTTGGTGGCGCCTTCTCTGACTGATCGCCAACGCTACCGGGCAAAAGACTATCCCGACCAGCCGTATTTTGAGGATACGGAAGGTAAAAAGTGGGCTGACAGACGCGTATTCGTCATCCTACAGAAGCTGGAAATAACTGAGATTAGTATAAAACTGTCAAATCGACAGCATGCAGAACCCATTTTCCTTGAACCGATTTTCTGCGACGGCATTACCGACCTTGGCGCAAAGCTGTTTCTTGCGCAAGCTGTACAATGGATGACGGAGCGGCGGATCATGCTCAACGATGGTAAGACGGTGATCTTTGAAAGATGATTACGGGATTGGTTGTGCACTTCACTAATTCTACCAATATACACTGTTCGTTAATTCCGTATCTACACAGATTGTTTTCATGGAACCGCTCTGGTGGTTGATTGTCATATTTGCAGGCGTGAAACCATTGTCTGTACGGGTAACTTTTGAGGATTAACCGTGAACAAGCTATTATTGGTTGACGGAATCGCCGGTGCGGCGTTAAACTTTCGCTAAATGAGGGTCACGCAGCGAATAGTCAGATGGCGTGTTTATGGTTAAGAAACTGCCGATTTTCCCCCGGCGACCCGAGTTAGCGCTGACAGCAAGTGATTGGTTGAAACAGTGTGGGGGTTTAAGGCCGTGTGAGCGGTAAAGTCACCGAACGGTCGAAAAGGACGTTGTGAGCCCGCGAACATGATATATGCGCCTCGTGTGGCAACCAATGTTGGGATTAGGGATAGGTCATATGTTTCTGGACCGGCTTAACGCTGAAATACCCATTCCGGCTGAAGCCGAAGTCCGTCGTGGTGCGTCCGAACAAGAAGGCGCTGCGTTGTTATATGCTCGGCACAAAGATGACGTGCTGCATTTCTGTCTTGGCAAACTCGGCAATTACGACGATGCCGCCGATATTGTTCAAGAAGCGTTCTACCGGTTTTTGAGAAAGCCAAATCGGGAATGCGTTCAGAAACCGCGTGCATTTCTTTTTGAGACTGCGAGGAACCTGATCCGCGACAAATATCGCATAGATCAGCGGCAAAAGAAGAAGGCCCATGTTGCTCTGGAACTCGTTAGCGATAGGGATTTGGTCTGTCCGTCGCCATCGGCTGAAAGTGAGGTTCAATCTCGCGAAGCCATTGAGATGGCACTTGAAGCGCTGGCCGATTTGCCGCCCAAATGCCAAGCAGTTTTTGTAATGAAACTCTATCACGGATACAGTTACGAAGAAATCGCGACGAAACTTGATATTACTTCCGTCGTGGGAGTTAAAAAATATATGATGCGGGCTCTGGGTCACCTAAGAGACAGCATGGATGTTGAGGAAATGCGCACGGGATGCGAACCCGCCGCAGACATGCCCACCACAGACCAGTCCTATAGTGAAACTTCA
>JAJFIN010000006.1 GCA_021774955.1 Alphaproteobacteria bacterium
ATGTCGAGGTCACTTATGGCGGTCGTACCTTGCTCGCAGACAATTTGACCTACAATGAAAAAACCGGGCGCATTCAGGCTGATGGGCATGTATCCATAACCGAAGCCAGTGGCGAGACGATGTATGCGCAATCTGTCGAACTTGATGGAGATCTGAGCGAGGGTGTTATCCAAGCAATGTCTGCACTGTTTGCCGAACACACACGCTTGGCAGCCAACAGTGCTGTACGCCAAAATGAGAACGTAACGGAACTCGATCACGCGGTTTATAGTCCTTGCAAAGTCTGCTCAGAAAACGGGGACAAGACACCCCTTTGGCAAATTAAAGCCTTACGCGTGACACATGATCGAGGCAAAAAGTCGGTTAGTTACCGTCACGCCTTTTTTGAGCTGGGCGGGGTCCCGATCTTCTATACGCCCTACTTCTCCCATGCAGATCCAACGGTCAAAAGAAAATCCGGATTTCTTGTTCCCAGAATTGGCAATTCCTCGGATCTTGGGAATTTTGTTGAAATCCCTTACTACTTCGCATTGGCTCAAAATTACGATGCGACATTTACACCCTTGTTTCTAGCCAACGAAGCCTCGGTTTTGAAAGGTGAATTCCGTCTACGGACGAAACGCGGGCAATTTAAAATTGATGGTAGCGGAACAAATGCAAAACGACGGGATTCATTAGGACAGCGAACCTTTGGAAAAGAATATCGCAATCACTTGTTTGCTGAGGGTGCTTACAAAATTAGTGACGTTTGGAATTGGGGATTTAATCTTCAAACCGTCAGCGATGACACCTATCTTAAACGGTATGACATCTCGAACGTCGACGAACTCGAAAGCAAAGTCTTTATTGAGGCTATTGATGGGCGAAACTATGCCAACATAGAAGCCTACCATTTTCGAGGATTGAGGCAGACTGACGATCCGGGGCAGACGCCCATAATTTTTCCGAACGCTGATTTTCGTTATTACACCAGTGAGCCGCTGTTCGGAGGTGTCGTAGAAGCCCGTGGAAACAGTCTCATTCTTCAACGAACAGAAGGAACGGACGTTCGACGGCTTTCGTTCTCCACAAACTGGAATAGGTCTCTTGTTTCTCGAGGCGGTCAACTCATCAACTTCTTTGGTCATTTGCGTAGCGATCTTTATCACGCAAATGATTTACAAGGTGACCCAACCGTCAACACCACGAAGAAAGACGATTTTGTCGCGCGCGTCCTCCCCACTATCGGCGTTGATTGGCGCTTCCCTCTCGTCCGCCAACGCGGCACCGTGCTACAAGTAATAGAACCAATAGCACAAGTGGCCATCAGTCCTGAGGGTGGAAATCCAGGCACCATTCCAAATGAAGATAGTTTAGGGTTCGAATTTGATGACACCAACCTATTTCAAGCAAATAAATTTCCCGGAATAGATCGTTGGGAAGGTGGTACACGGATTAATGTTGGGGTAAAATTCTCTGTGTTTGGCCGTGGCCCTGGCGAAAACAGCATTCTGATCGGGCAAAGTTTTAAACTAAAAGAAAATAAGAAAGTTTTTGGGCCGACTTCCGGTTTGAGCGACACACAATCTGATTTTGTCGGCCGTATTCTCTTATCCCCAAACGAGTACTTTCAACTCACTCATCGATTTCGTGTCGATCATGATGGATTTTCTGTTCGCCGAAATGAGGTCGATCTGTTTGCAGGAACTACTGACTACAACTTTAATTTGGGGTATTTGCAATTGGACGAATCCGTGACCGCGAGCGGTTTGGGAAAGCGGGAAGAACTCTATGCGAGAACCCGATTAAAAGTGCGGCATAATTGGTCATTCATAGCGGAAGGGCGCCGCGACCTTGTTGATGATGAGATGATCCGAGCCAGTGGGACGTTTCGCTACGAAGATGAATGCACAGCATTCGACATTTCCTTACGGCGTAGATTTACCCGAGACCGCGACATTGAGCCTTCGACATCCCTGTTTTTTACCGTACGATTGAAAACCCTAGGATAACCAACAGCTAGAACTCTTTGATTCAGCAAGTTTTTTTGGCTATTGTTCCGCCTGAAAGCCGCTATATGAGCTGATGAGACACAACAATTCGGTCTTTCGCTCACATTTGTTAGCCTTGTAAGGATTTACTACGTGACTTCGTCAAAATTCGTTCTGATCATCGTTTCTTTGATCGCGCTTACTTTCGCCAGTATTACTGCCTCTTTTGGGTCGCAGGATGTACAAAAAATTGCAGCCATCATTAACGATGAAATCGTTTCTGAATATGATGTGCAGCAACGACTTAATCTGATCAACGCATCTGCCGGTGTTAAAGCCGAAGGTGAAGAGCTAGACCGGATGCGGGCACAGGTTTTACGAAACCTTGTCGATGAAACCCTGAAAGTTCAGGAATCGCAGCGCTTAGAAGTCAAGATCCGCAAAAGCGACGTTGATAAAGCTGTGGAAGATATGGCTGCGCGCAACAATCTCACATCTAGTCAAATTACGGAATTGATGAAGCAAAGTGGGGTCGATATTCGGACCTTACGGCGTCAAATAGTCGCTGATCTTGCTTGGGATACCATGGTTAGGGGACGTTTTTCTGGTCAGGTTTCAGTGTCCGATGACGAAATTGATTCCATATTGGCAAGGTCTTTAGACAATGTCGACAAGCCACAATTCCTTGTGTCGGAGATTTTTTTGCGCGTCGACACACCCGACAATGAGCAGGCTGTTTTGAAGTCGGCTGAAGGGCTAATTGCACAATTGAGAAGCGGTGCGCCGTTCGTTGCTCTCGCTCAACAATTTAGCCAAGGTGCCAGCGCCGCTCAAGGTGGGGATGTTGGATGGGTTCAAGCCGGAGAACTTGCGCCAGACCTTGAAGCTGCTCTGGTTAATTTGAGTCCGGGCCAAATATCAGCTCCCATTCGAACAATATCGGGCTATTACATTTTAGCCCTTCGCAATCGCCGAATAATTGGTGGCGTTGATCCAATGCTAACTCGTTTAACATTTCGGCAATGGGTGTTTCCCATTGAGGGTGAAGTTCCTCCGCAGGCTGTGGCGGCCGCGGCAAATGCTATTGGACGAGACATTACCCAAAAAATCACATCCTGCGAACAAGCCGGATCTCTGTCACGCTCCAATAAACTTGGTCAATTAGGTGAACCGCGTAAGATAGTTGCCTCTCAATTACCGGACGGCTTGCGTTCCGGGATTCTTGCTCTCGAACAAGGAAAGGCGTCCCCTCCCTTTCGAAGTCAGGAGGGTCTTATGGTGATTGTTTTGTGCGACAAGCAAGAGCAACAATCAGAATTACCCGAAAGAGCAGACATAGAAAACCGGCTAATAAATCAACAGGTTTCGATGATGGCGCGACGCTACTTGCGAGACCTCCGCAACGACGCCATCGTTGAGTTGAGATGAATACCAACCCACCTATTGCGTTGACGATGGGTGAACCTGCAGGTGTCGGTGCGGAAATTACGCTCAAAGCTTGGCTTCAACGTAGCGACAAAGCCTTGCCACCGTTTTTTATCATTGATGACGTAGGGCGATTGCGCGATCTTGCGCGGCGACTTGGCTGGGTGGTGCCGCTAGTCGAAATTACGAACCCAAGTGACACCTTTGGAGTATTTGGCGAGGGGCTGCCGGTTCTAAACCTCCCATTGGTGCACGATGTCGATTTTGGATCTCCTTCCAAACATCATGCACAATTGGTCATCCAATCAATCGATCGCGCGGTGGAACTATGCGCTCAAAAACGTGCGAGCGCCGTGGTGACAAACCCGATTCATAAAGCAACGCTGTATGAATCAGGGTTCTCATTCGCGGGGCACACTGATTATCTTGCTAATCTTTCCGCCAAGACCAGCCTAACCCAAACTGAATCTAATCCGGTTATGATGTTATGTGGACCTGATCTGCGAGTTGTCCCCGCAACAATTCATATTCCCGTCTCTGAAATCCCATCTGCACTATCGCGAGGCCTTCTCATTCATATCGGACAGGTAATTCACAAATCGCTCATCGATGATTTTGGATTTTCAAACCCCAAGATAGCACTGGCTGCTCTTAATCCGCATGCCGGTGAGTCCGGTGCGTTGGGAAGAGAGGAAATTGAAGTCATTACTCCTGCAGCAGTTGAGCTGCGCAAGCAGGGTATCTCTATCACTGACCCGGAACCGGCAGACACTCTCTTCCATGAGAGAAAGCGAGGGGAGTATGATGTTGTTTTGTGTATGTACCATGATCAAGCGTTGATACCCTTGAAGGCATTAGATTTTGATCGCGGGGTCAATGTTACTCTTGGTTTGCCTTTTGTACGCACCTCACCTGATCACGGGACGGCATTGTCAATTGCGGGAACGGGGCAAGCATCGCCAGCAAGCCTTATAGAAGCTATTCACCTAGCACATCGATTATCTCAATCAC
>JAJFIN010000051.1 GCA_021774955.1 Alphaproteobacteria bacterium
ACCCTTGTTGGTTACATAAGTCATGGGGCGAAATACGCGGATTTGATATTGCCCAGGTTCACCCGGGGGTGAGATTTCGCCCTTACCATCGGCGCTTACCAGAGCAGACGCTCCGGTATAATATCCCTCTCGCCAAACGCATCCATAGGTGTGATGACCAACGAAATAGAGTTCAGCAACAAGGGGCGCCGTTTTCAATGGACGTTTGTTTTTGGCGCTCAACACCTTGAAGGTGATATTCTGGCCAAAGACATGGGCCGGATTTGCGCTGATTGAAACCTCTACATCTTCGAGGTCCAGTAGGGGTTCCAGAGACGTTAAGAAATTCGGTTTAGCATTTTTTGTTTTTTTTAATTCGAATTGCAGATGATCCAAGAGTAAATCTTGGTGAGTATAATGGAGCGATACCGAATAGAGTCCAGGTTGCCATTGGCCACCCTGTTCAAAAACAAAGGAGCGCCCATTTGGGATGACATTCGATAGTCTCCCATCATATCCCGCATGAGTGATTGTTCCGCCACGCTCCAGACGTGAAATCCTCAAATCTATCTCATGTTGCATTTCGTCCAGATTGAGGCCATCCGGTAGCGTAACAGTGACGGTGGGCGGTGTATCGTATGGTTCATCGCTTTCAGGCGAGAGGGCAATCGCCCCGTTCAAATTGGGAGTCGCCACTTCAAATTTCCGGCGTGCTAGAATGGCCCGGCCATGACCCAGAACACGTGCTTCATAAAAGCCAAAGTTTATCGGTGCCGTAATGTCGTTTGTCGAAGACTGGTAGGAGTTATCACCAGAGGTTTTTTTCAATCGATAGATTGACTTGCGCAGCTTGGAAGCAGGGAGGGATAAATAGGTTGACCATTCTGCGCCGAGCCGATTTTCGTCACCCGGAACAACCATAATACTATTGCGCGGTAATTGCCGTGAATGAG
Source organism: Alphaproteobacteria bacterium (assembly GCA_021774955.1). GTDB lineage: Bacteria > Pseudomonadota > Alphaproteobacteria > M2410 > M2410 > JAJFIN01. The sequence continues at coordinate 933 of JAJFIN010000051.1, forward strand.
GAAAGTTTGTGACCAATAGTTTGAGACGCTTGTCTTCGTAAGATTCGATTTCGTCTATAATATGGTCCGGCTCAACTGCGCCGCCCGGCATATATCTACCAAGTCGCACAATTTGAAGAATGGGATAGTCTTCATCGGTGCCCAATCGCGTCGCGCCATTCAGGCTGATCTGAATTTGCGCCGTTGGTAAAAGCTTCTCTCCATCTTCAAACGACCAGGTTACAGAATTAGATGGCAATGGTTTGATGGTGCGTTGAACGAAGATCCGTTTTCGGTCGAGCTCTTTCTCGTTGCTCTCGCCATATTGTTCCATCAAGACAATTTCGAAATAGGCGCGCGAGGGGTCGGACTGAAAAATACCCGGCATCGGGAGGTTTTTCGAATCGTATGTTTCAGTTACAGTTTCGGAGAAAGCGGTGCCGGAGTATCGCGAGTAATACATCTCGCCGAGGCTGAGCGTGTCATCTTGAAGATTGAACTGATCAACGAACAATACATGGTAACCATGGCTTCTAGAAACCGATACGGTCATGGCGATAGGTTCGCCCCACTCGTACACTGATTTATCAAGTCTGAGCGAGCCACCAGGTGCGGCAATCGAGATGGAGCCCATAGCAATCAAGAAAAGGGTCGCTAGGAATGTTTTTGTCATACCGTGACCGCTTCAATGCCAGCTTGCGCCTACACTCAGCGATGAGTGTCTAGCAAGTGGTGTGGCACCCTCAAATCAAATCATGTGTCACACTACCCAACAAGTCACCGAGGGTACAAAGATTTTCTGCTCGGCTAACAACAAGCACCGTCTAATTACAAAGTAATTCGAATATACACACCATTTTGGCGCCCGCGCTTGCACAGGTGGGCACTTGATAGTACCTCACTCTTGGAGGAATCTGATACCGTCATGATGAGCGATCAGACTATTTTGTACAGCCTATTGCTTTTGCAGTGCCTTTTGCTTGGCGCCTTTTTACTCAAGCAGAGGCGGCTTCTCATGTTGCGCCTGTTTCTATTTGTCTTTGCCTTTCACATGGGGCTCAATCTGCTTGAAACGTGGATCGAGCAAGACATCACAACAAATGTTGCACCGGTCCTGTCGCAGCTTTATGGACCAGCACTCTACTTATTCTTTGTTGAGCTTATGTATGCCGATTTTCATCTTGAAAAATCTCACGCCCTCCATCTCCTACCGGCGTCTTTTGCGGCGATCCTGATGATAACAATCGGTCCGGTCAGTTTGGTCGAGAATATTCTTAGCGTTGTATTTTTGCTTTATCTCATTGCTGGCCTTTACCGTATTTTGAAGTTTCACCATGATATCAAGGATGCTTATTCCGATCCTTGGGGTGCACGTCTCGATTGGATATTGATGATTCTGTTTGGTTTTTTAGCGGGCGGTCTTCTTGATAGTGTGTCTCGTACATTTGTTGCACCCGGGTCAGTGATCTCAATTGTGCTGCAAGCTTTATCTCTAATCATTATTCTTGCCACACTCACTGCAATGGTTTGGAAAGCCATGAACCACCCCCGCGTGCTGGCACATTCCCCAATCCAGGTGTCATCTGAATTGGGGTCAGAAGATGAGGTCGTGGTATCTGATTTTCGCCAGGCCATTGAAGAGCTTTTCACAGACAAGGGTCTTCATTTGAAACCTCGTCTTTTGGTGGCCGAAGTCGCGGAGCATCTCGGACGAACACCGCGAGATGTAAGCCGCCTCATCAATTTGGCCTTCGAACAGAACTTTTCTGACTATGTGAACGGCCGGCGCGTAGAGACTGCCATCGCATTGATGCGTGATCCGCAGCAGGCCGAACGGTCACTTCTCCAGATCGCTTTTGACGCGGGATTTAACTCCAAAACCGCCTTTCATGATTCCTTTAAGAAGAAAATGGCAACCAGCCCATCAGCTTGGCGTGGCAAGAACATCACCCTCCCGAGTTCCGGAATGAAGTAATCCGTTCGGAATCAGGATTCCGGGCGACGATCATAACTTTCCGCACCATATTCGCCTGAGAATTTCATCCGGAGAGGTTTTCTAATGTGGATCTATGTGCGGTTTGTTCTCCGTTTTTTGGGCGGGTTCGTTTTTCTCGGAATCGTTGGGCTTACTAGCTTTCTTGCTTATGCCTATGGGGCCGCAAAACTCTCGGTATTTGACCCCGGCGTCACACCTCTGACCGCCGATAGGATTATCATTGAAAATGTTCGGATCATTACTGACGGCGCCGATGTGCCAAGCTCCCTCAGTTCGGTTGTTCTAAAAGACGGCAGAATCATTGAAATTCTTGAAGCCGAATCCATTCAAGTGCCGTTTGAAAACACCCTGGTGATTGACGGCAAAGGAAAGTTTTTGCTGCCCGGACTGATCGATATGCATGCCCATATTTTTGATCGCACTGACTTGGCGCTGTATCTCGCTCATGGCGTTACCACGACGCGCAATATGATGGGCTTCCCGGTTCATCTTAAATGGCAGGCCGAAAGTCATGCATCGGGATTTCCGGGCGCCAAAATGATCACTTCAAGCCCGACCCTCAATACCGGTAGCTATATTCCATTCCATGCCATGGTACGCAGCTCAGAAGATGCCCGCTCCCGTGTCAAACAATTTCGCCAGCAGGGCTACAGCTTCATCAAAGTCTATGATGGGTTGAGCCTTGAGCTCTATGAAGCGGTGTTGGCCGAAGCGCGAGCGCAAGACTTCGATATCGCCGGCCACGTGCCGCTCAGTGTGTCTTTTGAAAGGGCGCTCTCAGATGGGTTTACCAGTATCGAACACATCGAGGAAATCTATTACCATCCCCTCCAATATTCTAAATCAGAACAAGAGCATCAGACTCTTGTCGATTTGATTGCCAAAGAACCGGTTGCTGTCAGCACAACTCTAACCGCCTTTTACAATCTCTATCTGGCGGCGTCGGAAGGTGAGGCATTTGTGGAAACTGTGCCGATGGAATGGTTGACGCCCATCGCCCGGTTCTTTGGAAACCGGAGCATCTCTGGTGATCTCAACTCAGAAAATGTCAAAGCCTATGAACTTAAATATCGGGCCTTGCAATCGATCACCCGCAAGCTGTTTGATGCGGGCGTACCGCTTCTTCTCGCAACCGACACCGGTCCCGCTCTAACTGTGCCCGGTTATTCTATTCACCGGGAAATCGAACGTCTCGAAGAGCTCGATATTCCGGTG
>JAJFIN010000501.1 GCA_021774955.1 Alphaproteobacteria bacterium
TGGGATGAAAGCTCTGCTTCATGAAATCGACGACCTCTTCGCGGCCCTTCAGATCGAAATGATAATCACCACCGACATAAAGCGCCGTTGCTTCTTTGGCGAAACATTCACGCACACCATCCAGCTCGGCCATATCGATACACCGAAAATATTTGTGCTTGAGCTGTTTAATCAGTTCGATACTTTCCAAATCCAGCATCATCGATCTCCTAAACTTACCGGGTTGGTTATGATAGGGATGCGGCACGCTCGCCACAATCTGTTGAATTAGGGCTCAAATTCGCCGTTTTACGACGATAAACACCACGGGAGCCCACCATGAAGGTCTAGTATCCTAAAGAGGGTCTGGATAGATGGCATCGTTCACATGAACGGCATCAGCTTGTTACTGACTTTTTAGGATTAGATAGACTATATCTATGGTAAGGGCTGCGGCGCGCCGCATGGAGTAAAGAGTGCACATAATGCTGTTGGATTATTTGTCGAGATTTCTCAATATTTTTCGCTTTGGAATTGTTGCATTTCTCGTTCTCATCAATCTCACCGTGTCGGTGATTGCTGCCGACGATGAGGAGGAGGAAGATGAGGAAGAAGACGCTGAAACACTTGAAGAGTTGATCGAAGATCACAAGCTCATTGATGGTCTATTCCCTCTTTACCGCGATCCCGAAGACGGCGCGCTGACCATGGAGATCTCGACCGATCAGCTTGGCAAGCATTTCATCTATCACGCCCAGACGATCAATGGTTTAACGCAGCTAGATGAGACACGCAACCTCGGCGGTTATGTCGATGAAGGCAGTTTGTTTTCAATCCGGCGTTATTACGATCACATTGAGTTTTTGAAGGTCAACACGCGGTTTTATGCCGATCCGGAAAGTCCCTTGGCGCGCGCGGCGCAAGCCAATGTGCCAGAAGCAATTGTTGCCTCATTATCGATCCTCGGCAAAAGCAAAGACGAAATGCGTCTGTTGATCGACGCTGACAGCCTGTTTATGGGTGAGGCATTTTTACAGGTTCGCCCGCCATTAAGTCTTGAATCAGTGCTAGGCAATGAATTCGAGCTTGGATCTATCAGTTCGTCGAAGACCAAAGTAAAAGTCGTCAACAATTATCCTCTCAACACGGATATTGTCGTCGACTACGTCTTCGAAGAAGATGAGCCAACAGGTCGGGTTAGCGATGAAATAACCGATCCTCGCTATGTCACGCTTACGCTGCAACACAGTCTCGTGCAATTACCCGAATCTGGTTTTGAACCACGCCAATATGACCAACGTGTTGGCTATTATGTTGCGCGCAAAACCGATATTACTTCCCTTGACCCAGCCCCCTTTCGCGATGTCATCACCCGTTGGCGGTTAGAGAAAAAAGATCCAGAGACCGAAATTTCCGACCCTGTTAAACCGATCACATTCTGGATTGAAAATACCACGCCGCGTGAATACAGAGCAGCCATTGAGCGCGGTGTATTGGGATGGAATGAAGCTTTTGAACGCGCAGGATTTAAAAATGCCTTGGAAGTAAAAGTTCAGCCCGATGATGCACAATGGACAGCCGGCGACATACGTTACAACGTCATCCGCTGGGTTGCATCACCCGGTTTGGATTATGCCGGTTATGGTCCGTCGCTTTCAGATCCGCGTACCGGTGAAATCATCGCCGCCGATATTGTCATGGGTTATTCCTCAATCGCCTACAGCAATTGGCAAGGCGATTTGTTTGGTGATGGTCCTGTGGCCAAACTTTTTGCGCCACAGTTAAACACGCCCAAACGTACAAAATCAGTAGGCGCCTCTGCGGATCACATGATGGCACTCCTTGAAAATGAACGCCTTAACAACAATCAAACCCGCCGTAATTGTTCTTATGGTCAGGCAATGAAGGTCAACACTTTGTCTGGTCTTTCAGCTCTCAAGATGAATGGTGGCACACCTGTGCAGATCGGCGAATTCCTGCAAGAGGTGGTCACCGAAACCGTTCTTCATGAGGTTGGCCACACATTGGGACTGACCCATAATTTTCGTGGCAGCGCCTTTCAATCTGCACGCGATATCCACAACAAAGAGAAAACTGAATTAGAAGGCTTGATGGCCTCGGTGATGGATTATTCACTGGTCAACCTGTCCAGCGATCCGGAAAAACAGGGCCAGTATTTCTCGACCAAGCCAGGGCCCTATGATCTTTGGGCGGTTGAATTCGGATACACCCCCTGGTCCGGTAATGCAAAAGAGGATGCTGCATGGCGCAAACAATTATTGGCGCGTTCAACTGAACCGGGTCACGCCTATGCCAATGATGCCGATGCGTTATTTACAGCTGTAAACGGTATCGATCCGCGCAGCATGGATTTCGACCTGTCGAGTAATTCGATCGACTATATGGTCGATCGCTTTGAGCTGGTGAAGGCGTACTTGCCTAAGCTTGAAGACAAAGTTGCGGAAGAAGGGGCAACTTGGCAATCGACGCGCATCGGCTACGACATGTTGTCGATCCAAAAACTCGTTGCGGCGCGCGCAGTTGCGGCTTTTGTTGGCGGTGTCGAGGTTGAACATGCGGTCGTTGGACAAGAAGGAGCGACGGCACCCTTCAACCCGGTCGATTATGAAACTCAGAAAAAGGCCATGGTGGTGCTTTCGAAATATATTTTTGCGCCCGATGCTTTTGCAGATCCGGAGACCTTGCTGGCTCGGCTACAATGGCAGCGTCGTGACTTCAATTTCTACAACACCACCGAAGATCCGAAGATCCATGATCGAACTTTGAGAATTCAGTTTATTGTCCTATCTCACCTGATGCACCCCGTCGTGCTTCAACGCATGACCGATACCCGCCTCTACGGAAATCAATATTCTGTTGCAGAGATGTTTGGCGATTTGACTCAAGCGATTTTCGAAGAGGATCAATCGACTGCGGTGAACACCGTACGCCAAAACATTCAATCAGCGTATACGGAGCTCTTGTGGTTGGCCTTTATCTATCCCGAATATGATGGCATTGCGCGTTCGGCCGCTTTGGAACAACTCAGGCAAATCGAGATCTATGCCCGCACCGGCAAACGCCCCAATGCTGAGACCGCCGCCCATCGCAAGCGCCTGCGCTACATGGTCGAAGAAGCACTCTATGGCACCCCGTCGCGCTTTTGAGGTTCTGCACTAATCCAATCGACGACCGAAAACCTGTTCAACGGGGAGGGCTTCTAAGTCGATGCCGTCCAAACATCGAACATTAACAGCCCACACCTCCGGTGCCGTGCGGGGTCGCCTAAAACGGCAGTATCCCACATGTTTTGCAGAAATAGTCTTTGGCAGTTTTGGTGTGAAATTGATAGAGTGTGAGCGCCTCAAGCGGTGTCAGCAGTCTGAATTCTTCCTCTGCCACTCGGTGCATAAGGGCACCGCGCCTGCGGCAGATCGAGCAGTCGCATGAGCGCACTTGATCAAGCTCAGTATCGATCTCAAACCGAACCTCTCCGCAATGACACGATCCTGAATAGGTGGTTTTCATGGGGCCACAATGTTGTTTGATCGCACGGCTCAAATCTCAAAATCATAAGTAAATTACAGCTTTCCACACCATTTGCCACCGTTTCCACGATAACTCCAACGCTCGCTCCAACGCTGATGATGCACCTTCTGTCTTGTTTGATGACCAGCGATAAGTATTTTTCCAAGAAAGAAGACCGACCATGCATGCAACACTTTTTGATCGAAGCGGTGGATTTGCCGCCATCCGCAAAATCGTCGCTGCTTTTTACGAGCAAGTTTTGGAATCGGATATGGTTGGACACCATTTTCTTTCCTTTGAGATGTCCCGTCTCGTTGACCATCAAACCAAGTTTATTTCGTCTCTGATGGGCGGCCCGGCTTCCTTTACCGACGAAATGCTCCACCGGGCTCACATGCGCCTTGGCGTTACCCATGAGGAGTTTGTCGAAATCGTCGACCTTTTGCGGGAAACCTTGGAAGAATTCGATCTGCCCGATGCAGATATCAACGCCGTTTGCTCGACCTATTTGAGTAAGGAGCCATTCATCGTTGTGCGTCCGAGCCGGGGTGAAGCACTTTCCAAAAATTCAGAAAGATCCGACAATGATTCCGAAAAAAATTCCTGTTTGGCCGTTTGAAACGACACTCGATTCGATTGATCTTGGCGTCGCTATGGCTGATCCGATCACGGATGTTTTGACCTATGAAAACAAAAGTTTTCAAACATTATTTGAGGGAGAGGGCGGTACGCTTGCGGAGCGCCTTCCCAATTTTGATAAGGCTAAAGCCCTCAAAAGAATGAAGCGCGGGCGACCTTACATTTTCGAAACCACGTCAGGAACTGGCGCGCGCGCCATCCCCTTGGAAGTGCGGGTGCGTTTTGAAGAACGAGACGGACGATCCTTCACGCTTGTTCAGTGCCGCGATCTCAGCAAACAAAAACAAGTGGAATATATGCTCGATTCCTATTCGAAGCTTTCTGAGAAGAATGCCCGCGATGCCAAAAAAGAAAAAGAACGGGTCGAAAAACTATTGCTCAATATCATGCCGCGCACGGTCTATCAGGAGATGAAAGACTTTGGCGTCACGACGCCACAAAAATTTGAATCTGCAACAGTGCTGATGCTTGATTTTGTCGGCTTCACATCCATGTCTGTGTCGCGCGATCCAGAGACTTTAATTGCAGAGTTGAATGATATTTTTACCGCCTTTGATCGCATTGTTGAGATCTTTGACTGCGAGCGCATCAAGACTATCGGCGATGCTTATATGGCGGTCTCCGGTATCCCCGAACCTAACACAGACCACGCCAGTAACATTGCCAAAGCTGCCCTGCGGATGCGCCGCTATTTAGAGCGCCGCAACGAGTCGCACGAAATAAAATGGCGTGCGCGTTTCGGCATTGCGACCGGTCCGGCCATTGGTTCCGTTGTTGGCATCCAGAAATATCTCTATGACATTTTTGGCCCTGCCGTGAACTTGTCGACGCGTCTTGAAGCACATTCAGGCCCGATGCAGATAACCCTGTCTGAAGAGACCTGCAAAAGGATCGAAGGAGATTTTACCGTCAAGGCACTCGGCTCACACCCGATCAAAGGATTTGGGTCTCAAGCTCTGTTTGAATTGTGCGGCGAGGAGCACAACATGCTGAAGCAAGAAAGCCGGGAAGGTACATCGCTAGCAGATCGTGTGAACTCTTTGCAGGGGCAATCATTGTCATGACAAGGTCTTGCCGGTTGTCCGAAGCTGGACCCGGTGCCGAAGCTGGACGCGGTGCCGAAGCTGGACCTGGTGAGGGTAAAATCGTAGGTTAGCGGTCAAGATTATGCCGTGCACAGTTAGGCGCCCATGATGAACACACAAGATCATCCAGAAATTGCTCTGCGCATGCTTGGCAGTTTGGAGATCACGCGGAACAGCAACGTGGTCGATCTGCCGCAATCGAAAAAAACGCTCGCTCTCTTGGCTTATCTTTTGATACACGACACACCGCAACGCCGGGAACGTCTTTGTGAGTTGTTCTGGCATTCCACCGATGATCCAAAGGCAGCGCTTCGCTGGAGTCTCACCAAGATCCGTCCGCTTCTCGATGTTGACAACAACAAACGCCTGAAGGCTGATCGCGAGACCGTTGCCATCGACAAATCTGACCTCGATGTGGATGCAATATCATTGTTGCGCGATACCGATAATCCTAATGGCATTGCCGACGAAGCGCTCGAGAATTTTGGCGCCAGCCAGGTTTTCATGGAAGGACTCGAGCTCAATCATTGCCCAGAATTTGATGGCTGGCTCGTGGCCGTGCGTGAGGATGTCCGAGCAAAACAAATCAAAATGCTTGAGACTTTAGTCGAGCGGCTAAATACGGAACCCGAACGCGCGGTTCGTTCGGCGCGTAAATTAGTTGACCTTGACCCGCTTAACGAAGAGTACCGCGCAAACCTTATTGATCTTTTGGGACAAGTCGGTCGCGCCAAAGAAGCGAAACGGCAGGTTGAAATTGCCCGTGTGGTTCTTGAAGAAGCGGGCTTGACGAGTTTTCTCGTTGATGCCGCAGCACAATTATTGGCGACACCGGCAAAGCCTGTTTCAAAAGTTCACAGCGAACAACCCTCACAAGCTTTGGAAGATCTTGGAAATTCGTTTCTCAACAATCCCCGCAACGCCATTCGTCCGTCGATTGCGGTACTTCCCTTTCAGCTGGCGGGGGGTGGCGATAATTATGACCAGCTTGGCGAAGGGATCGCCCACGATATCATCACTCAAATATCGAAAGCCCGCTGGTTATTTGTGATCGCCCGAGGGTCAACCTTCCGTTTTCGCGATCCCGGTGGCGATGTCAAGGAAGTCGCTGAACTATTAGGTGCGCGTTACGCTTTGACTGGCGCAGTGACAGTGCAAGTGCCGCGCGTGAGGGTGTCGGTCGAGCTGGTCAGCACAGAATCATCAGGGGTCATTTGGGCTGAAACCTATGACCGCAAAATTGATGATATCTTCGACCTGCGCGATAGCATTGCCAAGCAGGTGGTCGTCGCGATTGATGCTGAGGTCGAGCGCGCAGAGATCGAGCGTGCAAGCTTGGTCAGTTCTGAGAACCTGGACGCTTGGAGCGCTTACCATCGCGGCTTAAGCCACATGTATCGCTTTAATCGCGATGACAATGAAGCCGCTCACACGCTCTTTCACAAAGCAACCGAGCTTGACCCCAATTTTTCACGCGCCTTTGCCGGCCTATCCTTCACCCACTTTCAACGCGCCTTTGTGCGCTATACGCCCGACCATGATCGCGAAGTAAAGATGGCTTTTGAAAATGCCGAGAAAAGCCTGTCGCTTGATGCCCGTGATCCCTTCGCTCATGTCACCATGGGCCGCGCGCATATGTTGAACGGCAATTTTGATCCCGCATG
>JAJFIN010000502.1 GCA_021774955.1 Alphaproteobacteria bacterium
CCAAACGCGCCAGCATTCATGACTTCATCATGACCTTGCCTAATGGCTATGATTCCATGGTTGGCGAGCGCGGGCTCAAACTCTCCGGTGGTGAAAAACAACGCGTCGCCATCGCCCGCACAATCTTAAAGAACCCACCCATTCTCATGCTCGACGAAGCGACATCGGCCCTTGATAGCAATACCGAAAAAGCCATCCAGGAATCGCTGCAAGAAGTATCAAAAAACCGAACCACGCTGATCATCGCCCACCGCCTATCAACCGTGGTCCACGCCGATGAAATCGTTGTTCTCGAAGCCGGTCAGATCTCTGAACGCGGCACCCACGAACAACTCCTTGCGCACAACGGTGTTTACGCCCGCATGTGGAACCGTCAGCTCGAGGCTGCAAAGGCGGAAGAAACCCTCATCCGCGCCAAGGAAGACGCGCCGGAACTTATTCCGGTTTCTGGCTAGCGCTTACGAGAAATGCAGGCCCGAGATCCGCATCCACGGCAGGTCTTGGCCGCCATCGTCAATGTGCTCTTTGCTGATGCCACTAATGTCTTTAAGCATCTGCGCCACATTGCCGGAGATCATGGTCTCCGAAAGTGCCGGTCCGAGCGCACCATCGCGAATGGCAAAGCTATTTTTAATGACGCCGGAGAAGTCGCCATTGGCACCAGGGCTTCCCATCGACAGACGTCCGACAAGCGCGCCTTTCTGAGCGTCGGCAATAAGCTCGCTCTTGTCGCTTTCGCCCGCGCAAACTTGCCAACCAGCGCTTGCCGGCCGATGAGCGATGCCGGTCTTGCGGCTGCCATAAAGGCTCGGCAGCAATGTCGTCAAGCGACCTTCGTCTACGACCGTCACCGGATCGGCAATAAAGGCATCGCCGGTAATCGCACAATGCCCCGGCCCATCGAACCGACTGCGGATGGTCAGGAGCGGCGAAGCAATGATCTCGCCAACATGGTCTTTATAAACCGAACTATCGGCAATCAGCTGACCGTCGCTCAATTGTCCCAATAGCCATCCGACGAGATCAGTTACGGCGGTCGGCGCCAGCACCACATCGCCAACAAAGTTACTCTCGACCTGTTGGGTATGGATCTGGTTCTCGGTATCCTTTAACAAATCCTCAATGGCGAAAAAGTCTTTAGCATGGTGTGTGCTCAGGTCATCGGTACTGCCACCGGTATAAGCAAACGAGCTTGATTGATCGCCCTCGCTCGCGGTTCCCATTACCGACAGCGAGTAACACCCAATAGAAGTCGAAATAACACTTCCTTCGCTGGTCATGATATGACCGCGCGACAAAATATGAGCGGCAGCCCCTTCTTCAATTTTCATCTTCGGAGTGTTTGCGGCACGGTAATCCAACAGCTCGCGGATCTTCAGAACCAGCAAATCAAGATCGCCGGTTTGCGGACCCTTTTCGATATTGGCTGTTTGGTCCGCCGAAACTGCATTGGCCTCATCTTGAGGGGCCAGCTTGGCGCGCTCGAATAGGTCAGTAATATTGTGCCTGACATTGTCTTCGGTCAAATCGGTCAGCGATGTCGCTGCTTTACGGCCATCGACGATTCCCATCAATTCAATGCTGTAATCCTCGGTGCTGCGCAGAAGGCTGGCTTCGTCATGGGCAATGTTAAGCTCGTCTTGTTCACGAATACCGACGCTGACCTGCGCATTTTCAAAACCCATGCTTGTCATGGCATCGAGGGATTGCTCCGCAATCTGATTAAGGTCGCGCATGTTACTGTCCCCCCATATGAATTTTACTGCGCAGAGCCGGACCGCCCATCGAAACCACCATCGGCTGTTTCTTACCGCAATAGCCGGAGCATTCCCAATGCATGTCATCTGAGACCGCATCAACGGTTTTCAACATATCAATGGCTTTACCCGATACGGTCGTGTCGGTTATCGCGTTGCCGAGTTTGCCATTTTTGATTTCATAAGCGAGATCGATACCAAACATAAATTCGGTGGTGGAATCGGCTTGCCCATTACCAGTCTTCATCAAGTAATAGCCATCTTCGACATCGGCAATCATATCGTCGAGCTTGTCCTTGCCTGGGAGGATAGCCGTATTTCGCATCCGCACCAGCGGCTCATCATTGTAGGTGTAGCCCCTGGCATTGCCGGTCGACGGGATACCGAGCTTGGCCGCCGTTTCCCGGCTGGTCATGAAATCTTTGAGCATGCCGTTTTCAATCAACACGGCATCGCGCGCTTGCGTCCCCTCATCGTCGGCATAGACCGGGATCATCACCTCTTCGCCGTCATAGGTATTGGCAAAATCGACCATGGTGATGAGTTCACTGGCGATTTGCTCGCCGACAACATTTCCCGTAATAGCGCCGCCTAATACCAGGTCTGCTTCGCACGGATGGCCCATCGCTTCGTGGGCCAGCATACCGGCCAGGTTAGGCGAAAGCACAACCGTCTGTTCACCGCCACGCGGGGCAACGGCGTTTTTCTTAGCTTGTAAATGCCGGTACAGCTCATCGAGCTTTGGTTCCAAAATTTCCAGCGTCAATCCGAGGTTTGAAAGATTTCCTTTGTTGGAGATCGCTTCCATCAATTCAATCGGTTGACCATTTTTATCTTCCATGGCCAAAACCAAATAACAAGCCGCACGGTTGATTGTGTTTAAGACATCGCTACCGTTGCTTGTCGTGAGCTGTTTACTGTGCGCCTCTTCATGAAGAAGGAGGGTCGAAGACTTAAGGTCGGGATATTTTTTATTACAAAGGGCGTGCAGGTCTGCCAGCAGGTCCATACATTCCTTCGGTGAAAGCACACCGCTTGCGTTATATCCATATTCACCAACGTGACTGTCACCGGGTAAGGTCAACAGGGGCTTGTCACCAAATCGCGTCATTGCAGCGGCATTATTGAGCGCTTTGTTAGCCACGCGGTCGGCACTGTCCCGGTCCATCGAGGGGACGGAAGCAAAGCCCCAATAGCCTTTGTTAAAGACCCGGGCGCTGATCCCACCTTCCGATGTCTCGGCATTAGAAACCAGATTGCCGTCAATCATGACCATGCGTTTTTTGCGCAATTCATGTTGGCGCATTTCTGAATAATCGGCGCCAGAGGGCGCTGCAAAAGAAGAGTTCGTCATGCTTTATGATCCTTTGGCACGAATAGGAGCCTGGCACGTTTCTTATCATTGGATGGCCAAATCGCCAACTCAATTGATCACTAAGGTACCGGTATCTGCCCCACCCTTTC
>JAJFIN010000503.1 GCA_021774955.1 Alphaproteobacteria bacterium
AACATAATCATCCCCTAGATCTTTGAAGAAGTGCTGCGGTACGGCAAACCAGTTACTGAGTGCCTTATAAGCGATATCCGGTTTTGCTTCCGGCATTGTGAAAGCAATTGTCAGGTCATCATATTTGGTGATTTTGTCAAAGGTCGTGCCCTTGGCAAAATAGTCATTATACCAAGGGGCGACGATGTAGCTCGATTGATAAAAGAAAAACGAAAACAGAATATCGTCGGTGGTTATCCGCTCCCCATCAGACCAGCGCGCATTTGGATCGATGCGCACATAAACCGTTTTGTCTTTTCTCGAAACAGCCCATTCTTTAGCTAGACCTGGGTAGAGACGAAATTCATCTGATTCTGGATGTGGTGAAGCTAATTGCATACCGACATAGTCAGAAATAAAGGGGCGGAAAGATCCATTAGAGTCGGGCCCGATAAAACGCAACGTGCGGGGGAAATCCTGAATCCGATAATGCCACGTACCACCCTTTTTTGCCTCTGGCGACCCTATCTCCGGGAGATCAGAACCGTCTTCCCAGGATAGATTGTGCGGTAGATCTTCGATCGATGCGAATGCAAAGAAATCCGAATGAGCGGCATAATAGTCTGTCACCTCTTGAGTATTATCACGAGCCTCCTCGATTGAGGTGTTATCGCCGCAGGCTGCTAATACAAGGGCAAAAGCTGCGATGCTCAAGAGTGATAACGGATTTCTAAGCCGGGTCATGTAACGTATTCCTACTGTTCTTTATACTTGTCGTTGATTGTAATTTTAGCTGGGAAAGTTTCTCCCGACTTCATTGCGCCCAAGGTCTCTGCTTTCAGGTCTTCGTCGATCCAATGAACGAAAAACTGCCAATCAGAGCGCATGTGTTGGTAGCTAAACTCATCAGGATAGCGCATCCAACGCCAATGGCCGACACGCTCAAAAGGTTCAATGTAGCCAGGTACGAATGAGCCATGTTCGAAAAGACGCTCTTCGAGCTGGTAAGCAAGACCCCTCATTTCATCGGCATCTTCGCTGGCGCGATAGAGATCGATCAAACGATCGATTTCTAGGTCAGCAATCATCTGCAAATTGTTGGTTTGTGTTTTGATTTTGCGATCCGGATTGACGCTTCCATCTTCAAGAAATGCGACGTCGTATGCGTTATCCGAGTGATAGGTTTCCCAATAGCGTGCGTACATTTCATGAGGGGAGTTGAACGCGACAAAATAGAGGTCGTGTTTCTTCTCCTGAACTTTTTTCCAACCCGACGTGGCGTCTAGAATCTCAACCCGGATTTCGACACCCGCTTTGCCAGCCTCTTCTCTCAGAATGGTCAATATGTCCTTGAGGCGCTCATAGCCCGTCGTTAGTGAAAAAGACAGGCGCTCACCGGCTGCATTCATAAGAATTCCGTCTGGACCACGTTCGGTGAACCCTGCTTTAGCAAAATATTCCTGTGCTTTTTCAATAGAGAATGGCCTGGGCTGTAATGTTGGGTGGGAAAATGATCCGTAGCCATCATTTCCTGTGCGCAACCGCGTATTGTCACCGCGGAAATATTGATCGATCACTAGTTGCCAATTTGTTGCGTAGTTGATTCCGACCCGAACATCTTGATTGTCTAACAGATGTTTCGATTCATTCATCCAAAGTCCCCACGGCGGCCTCGGTTTGTTATTGTAGAATTGAGTTTTGTGGATGTACCCGGACTGAACCATCGGGTCGTCGTTGGGAAGTTTATCGTACCAATATTCTGCCAAGTTAATTCTGAAACGATCTATCTCCCCGCGTTTGAAAGCTTCAAAGGCCTTGGGCGTGTCACGAATAACCGTGAAGTGAAGTTTGTCGGGGTTAAACCGATATTTCCAAAACTTTTTATCTTTGCCCCACCAATCATCCATGCGTGTCAAAGATATTGAACGGCCCTTCTTCACATCCTCTGGCTTGAGAATGTAGGGGCCCGGTGTTGGCACATATTTCCACTGATAATAGTCAACATAATCGTCGCCCAGCTCTTTGAAGAAATGCCTTGGCACGGGTGACCAATCACTCATAGCTTTGTAGGCCATGTCGGGCTTCGCTTCAGCCATGGTAAAGCCGATTGTATGGTCATCGTATTTGGTGATTTTGTCGAATATCGTGCCTTTACCGTAAAAGTCATTGTACCAGGGGGCGACGATGTAGCTTGATTGGAAAAAGAAGAATGAGAAGACGAAATCATCAACCGTCAGTGGCACACCATCTGACCAGCGAGCATCAGGATCAAGGCGGACATAGACGGTTTTGTCTTCGCGTGACACTGCCCATTCTTTGGCTAAACCTGGGTACAGAAGAAATTCGTCTGTATCGGGATGGGGTTGCGCTAGGTTGGGTCGGGTATAATCCAAAATATAGGACCGGAACGATCCGTTTGAATCGGGACCAAATAATCTTAAGGTGCGCGGGAAATCCTGAATGCGTTCATGCCAGACACCACCCTTTTTGGCATCGGGTGAGCCAATTTCTGGCAAGCCAGAGCCGTCTTCCCATGCGAGGTTTTCTGGAAGGGCTTCAATGGTGGAGAATACGAAGAAATCCGAATGCTCGGCGTAATAGTTCAACACTTCTTGGGTGTTGTCTCGTGTGACTTTTTGACCTTTATCGTCACCGCACGATGCCAATGTAAACGCCAATGAAACGGCAACTATCATTGAGCGAATTTTCATGTAGCCCTGCATTTTAACTATACTCCTACTGGTCTTTATATTGATCGTAGACGTTCACTTGCGGTGGGAATGTCTCACCGGATTTTCGAGCAGCCAAAGTTTCAGCTTTCAAATCTTCATCGATCCAGTGAACGAAATGCTGAAAATCATTTGAGCTGTGCATGGTGTTGAATGTTTCCGGATAACGGGTCCAGCGCCAATGCCCTGTTCGGTAAAAGGGTTGAACAAAGCCAGGTATGAACGATGCGTCTTCATAGAGAATCTCATTCATCTGATGCGCGAGCGCGATCATTTCATCAGCGTCTTCACCATGGCGATAAATCTCGATGAGCGCATCAAGTTCTTGAATCGCTGTCTCTGTGGCGTTGTTCGTTTGGGTTTTCAACTCACGCTCTGGATTGGGTGTGCCGTCTTCAAGAAACGCAGCTTCATAGGCATTGTCTGAGTGAAAATATTCCCAATAGCGCGGGTACATTTCGTAAAATGTCGCGAATGCTGTAAACATGATGTCATGCTTCTTTTCTTGGAATTTTTTCCAACCTGACGTTTGGTCTAGGACTTCAATTCGTAACTCTAGTCCAGCTTTCTGTGCTTCCTCTTTTAAGATCGTCAATACGTCTTTCAGGCTTTCATAGCCAGTGGTCAATGTGAACGACAATCTCTGACCTTCAGCATTGACGAGAATGCCGTCTGCACCGCGCTCGACGAATCCGGCTTTAGCAAAATGTTCCAACGCCTTTTCAAAATCGAAAGAGCGCGCCTTCAACGAGGGATGGCTGAACGGTCCGTAGCCATCTGAATAAGTCCGCATGCGCACATAATCGCCGCGGAAGAAGGTTTCGATTACATGATCCCAATTAGACGCATAGCTGATACCAATGCGGATGTCTTGATTGTCCAGTAGTGGTTTCGATTGGTTGATCCACAATCCGTAGGTGGGACGCGGACGTTGGTTATAAAACACCGATTTGTGGATATAGCCGGATTGAACGATGTCGTCCGTGTTCGGTAATTTGTCATACCAAAATTCGGCCAAATTGAGAGAGATCCTATCAAGCTCACCTCGTTTGAACGCTTCAAAGGCCTTGGCAGCATCACGGATCACAGTAAAATGGATCTTGTCAGGATTGTAGCGATTGCGCCAAAACTTTTTATCTTTTGCCCACCAGTCTTTAACGCGGGTAAGCGCAATTGAACGCCCTTTCTCGATATCTTCTTCGTTTACGACATAAGCCCCGGTTGAAGGCACATACCGCCATTGATAACGCTCGACAAAATCCTCGCCAAATTCTCTGAAAAAATGTTCGGGGAACGGCGTGAAGGAGAGAGCGCGGTAGACCATATCTGGCCGTGCTTCTGGGACAGACACCGAGAAGGTGTGATCGTCATAGCGCGTGATATTGGTAAAGAAGGTCGAGTAATAATCATTATACCACGGAGCGGTGATGTGTTTTGAGTGCATGAAGTAGAATGTAAAAAACACATCGTCGACGGTTACCGGTTCACCGTCGGTGAAGCGCGCGTCCGGATCAATACGGCAATAGACGGTTTTATTCTCACGATCTGCCGCCCATTCCAGAGCTACACCGGGATAGACATGAAAAGCATCATCGCCTGGATCGGGGTGATCGTGAACAAACTGAAGGCGCGCATAGTCGCCTATGTAAGAGCGGAAAAAACCGTTTGAATCGGGGCCAAGTGTTCGAAGCGTTCTGGGATAGTCCTGAACGCGCTCATGCCAGGTCCCCCCCTTCTTTGCGTTAGGTGAGCCAATATCGGGAAGATTAGAACCGTCCTCCCAAATAAGATCTGTTGGCAGATCGTCAACACTTGCGTAGGTAAAAAAATCTGGATTGGCAGCGTAATAATCGAGTTTCTCTTGGCTGTTGTCGATCAAAGCTTCTTGAGGCTTATCGTCACCGCATGACGCCAATATCAGGGCCATCAAGCTAACAGCAAACAGGTGCAGGGATTTTCGCATTTGATCCATGATAAATCTCTATTCGTAGATTGTGTATTTTTTGGGGTCGAACGCTTCGCGTACGGCTTCACCGACAAAAGTCACAAGCGTCAAGAGCACGACCAGCGTGCCAAAGGCCGATGAAACGATCCATGGCGCTGTACGCAATGTGGCTGTTCCTTGTTTCAGAAGCTCACCCAAGCTTGGTGTGGGTGGCGGTAGGCCAAACCCTAGAAAATCGAGGGCGGTAATCGCGGTGATGGCCGAGACCACAGTGAACGGCATGAATGTGACGAGGATCGAAATCGTGTTGGGCAGGATGTGCCGGAAAATGATACGCGGTGTCGAAGCGCCGATCAATTTGGCGGCAGCAGTATAGTCCCGCGCCTTTTCTTTATAAGTTGCTGTGCGCATGTAATAGGTCATGCTGGTCCATGAAAACAGCACCATGACCAGAAGCAAGATCAATATTCGTGTGGAAACAGAGAATGTTGCTGGTACGATTGAAAATACAATGATGATCATGTAGAGGAACGGGATGTTCGACCAAACCTCAATGACCCGTTGAAAAATCAAGTCAAACAAGCCGCCAAAATAACCCATGGCACACCCGGTCGCTATCCCGATGATATAAACCGAGATCATAAAAGCGAAGGAAAAGAACAGTGCAATCCGTGTGCCGAAGAATAGACGGGCGAGAATATCTCGACCGGTCGTGTCCGTACCCAGATAATGCTTCAATTCTGATGAGGGTGGCGTTGGTTTCAAGACACCGTTGATGGCGTGGTTCTCAAAGGCATTATAGGGAACAAGTGGCATAAGCACCCAATTGTCACCGTCTTCTGCCTCAAAGCGCGATTGTAAATCCCGATAATTCGTTTGGTAAGAATAAGATTCACCAAATGTCGTACCAGGAACAAATGCGCTATAGGTCGGGAAATGGAGATCGCCTTCATATTTAACAATCAATGCCCGGTTGTTGATGATGAGCTCGCCAAAGAGGCTCAAAATGACAAAGCCAACAATGAGCAGAAATGAAAAATAGCCGCGCTTGAGGTCCCTAAATCGATGGATCTGTTTGAGCGTGAGGGGATTGAGTTCGAACTTCATGAATGCCATTCGCCCGCTCCTATTTAAACCGAATGCGAGGATCGACAATCGCAACCAGAATGTCGGAAATGATGTTGCCGATAAGGAGCAGCAGGCTGGCAATCAGAATAACCCCCATTACCGTGGGATAATCGCGGTCGAAGATGGCAGTTAGCCCTAACAATCCGAATCCATCGATGTCGAAAATCGATTCAATCAAGAACGAACCGGTAACCAGGGCCACCATGTATTGACCAAAACTTGTGGCGATGGGGATCAACGAATTTCTCAGGGCATGGCGCCAAACCGCTTGTTTAAACGAGACACCTTTGGCCACGGCCGTTCGAACATAATCGGCCGCAAGATTGTCCATCAGGGTGTTTTTCATCAACAGAGTGATGAGTGCGATAGTGCCAACGAGATAACAGATGATGGGCAGTGTCGCGTGGCGAATGAGGTCCCAAACTTTTCCGAAAAACGACAATTCATAATAATTGTAACTTGCCGCATTGCTCATCGGGAACCAATTCAATTGGGCGGCAAAAAACAACATAAGGATGGCCCCAAGGGCGTAGCCAGGGACGGCATACCCGGCAAAAACGAATAGCGATGTTATACTGTCGATGGCGGACCTGTGGCGTAGAGCCTTTAATATGCCGAGCGGAATACAGATGGTGTAGGTCAACACAAGGACCACCAGACCGTAATAAAAAGTCACCGGAAATCGTTGTTTAATAACGTCCCAAACGGGCTCGTTATAGCGATAAGAAGTTCCGAGATCACCCTGCACCACTTTGCCGAGCCAATTGAAATAGCTCACCAGTGGCGGTTTATCGAAGCCGTAATATTCTTTGAGTTGTTGGAGCTGCTCTTCAGAAAGCGCGAGCTCTTGGCCAGGCGCGCGACCGCCGCCGGCCCCATCGGCGTTGAACTGTTGTGCCTCCATGATGGCACGTTCCAGCGGACCGCCTGGCACCAGGCGGGTAATTATAAAGACGATGATGGTTATACCAAACAGCGTCGGCGGCACCAGCAATAGCCGCCGCATAAAGTAATCTCGCATGAATGTTCGTCACTCGCGATGATGTCCCAGGGCAACGGCCTCCCCACAGGCCGCCGAATTTGGCAAGAGCCTATTGTTTTACGCAGGCTATTGCAACACACAGCTAATTGACTAATTCTCAGCGATGTTAGCTTGCGAAGCATTGGGCAAGTGGCCGGAAAACGGGCGCAATGTCATCTTAAATTGGAAATATTGACCTAGGCAACTATCTCAAAAACCTATAAGAAGCTTGGGATCCTAGATGCGACACAAAACCAAGAAAAAAGGGAGAAATGATTGATGCGGGTATTTTCGATAGGCGCGATAGCGCTGATGTTTGTTGTTGCAGGATGCGACAACAATTCACAGGCGCCATCTGAGCCAGAATCGGCAGCAAATGATGCTGCAAGTGATTCCATGCCCGCCGAGGCCCCTGCAGAAGAGACGCCCGCCACCTCCTTGGTTTCCTATTCAGAAGATCGGGAACAATGTCTCGATCAAAATGCCAATCGAAATGCCTATTTCGGTGATCTCCACATCCACACGACCTATTCGTTTGATGGCTGGGCCGCCGGTGTAAGGGCGACACCGCCTGAAGCCTATCAATTCGCAAAAGGCGAAAAGATTGGCATTCCACCTTATGATGAAGAGGGAGCCCCGACGCGGTACGTTCAACTAGATCGGCCGCTCGATTTTACCGCCATTACCGATCACGCTGAATTTTTGGGCGAGATGGCAATGTGTACTGCCGAAGGCAGCCCCAGCTACGACAGTGACCGTTGCGTTGCCTTTCGCAAAGGGGGAACTGAAGCTTTTCTGATGATTGGTTTATTGCTTTCGCCAGAAGAAGGGCCAGCGGCTCGTTACACGGATATCTGCGGTGAAGATGGAAGCCTTTGTCGCACGGGAGCCGAGACCTTTTGGCGGCGGATTATTGATGCCGCCGAAAGCGCCTATGACCGGACATCGGATTGTTCTTTTACCGCACTCATTGGTTACGAACATACGGGCACGCCCGGGACCAGCAACTTTCATCGCAATGTCATTTTCCGCAATGACAAAGTACCAAGCTATGCCACCTCCTACATTGATGCGCCCAAAGATTATCAATTGTGGGAAGCGCTCGATCGCGATTGTGTGAGCGGTTTAGAGGGATGCGACGTGCTCGCTATTCCCCACAATTCAAACCTGTCAAACGGTCGGATGTTCAATCCCAACATTGATCGCCCCGACACCATAGAAGGCGAACAAGCCCGAGCCGAAGCTCGCAACATCACCGAGCCTGTGATTGAAATTTTTCAACACAAAGGAAACTCGGAATGCATCAATGGGCTGGCAGGAATTCTCGGGGCACCTGATGAATTATGTGAATTCGAACAGGTTCGTGTGATCGGGAGCAATCCGATGCTCGAACTTCTAGACCCGACGACAGATCCGCCTTCCATTCAGAAGATTGATGTGCCGGTAACCGATTGCGAAGATGGGACAGGCACCTATGGCATGGTCAATGGTGGATGTGTATCGAGTAACGATTTTGTACGCGGGATCCTGCTCACCGGGATGAAAGAAGAAACACGCCTCGGCATTAATCCGTATAAGTACGGCATTATCGCAAGCACCGATAGCCATATGGCATCGCCTGGTGCCGTCTCTGAAGCCAAGTGGGAAGGCCATGTGTTTAGTGAGCTTTCGCTTGAGGCACGTTTGGGTGGCGGTATCCTACCAAGTAACCTGGCCGGAAACCCTGGTGGATTAGCCGGCGTCTGGGCTATTGAGAATTCTCGAGACGCCATCTTCGACGCCTTAGAACGGCGCGAAGTATTCGGAACCTCAGGACCGCGCATCGAACCTCGTTTCTTTGGTGGATGGGGATACGAAGGTGATATTTGTTCAAAACCCACACTTGTAGAAGATGGTTATGCGGGCGGCGTTCCTATGGGCGGTGATCTGCCAACACAAACAAGCGAGGGAACTGGCCCTCGTTTCATCGCAACCGCAACACGCGATCCGTCTGACAAGGCAAAAAAACTCAGTCGCTTGCAGATCATCAAAGGTTGGATCGACGCAGACGGTCAGTCCAACAACAAGGTATATGATGTGATGGGTGATGCTGAAGCTGGCACCATTGATCCCGATACCGGTTTAGCAACATCAGACAAAGAAGGTGTCGACGCGATGTGTACGGTTTTCACGGATCCAGATTTTGACCCCGCCGTACCGGCTTATTATTATATGCGCGTTGTCGAGACACCAAGCCTGCGTTGGAACCAAGCTCAGTGCCTTGCGCTCGCCCCAGATCAACGGCCGAAAGAGTGTTTGAATGGCGCGCCTAAAGTTATTCACGAGATGGCCTGGACCTCACCAATCTGGTACAAACCGCAAGGCGGCTGATTGTGGCGGCGGGATTGAGCAGGGAGGCCGGTTATGAGTGAGGTCGTTTCAGAACCCCATCGCTCCAGTCCGTTCGCAGCCTGTTTGGTTGCCTACGGCATAGCGATGGTCGCTGCCTATCTTGTGTGGATGATTTGGCCGACCAGCCATCCCCTAGCTATTGCTTTCGCGGCTAATCTGGTGGCCACTATGATCATTTATGCATCGGGTGTTTTTGCCCGAAATTCCAGCATGTATGATCCGTATTGGAGCCTGCAACCGATTGTGTTGGCGCTTTTTTGGGTGGCCCATCCTGTTGCCAATGATGCCAATCATGCGCGGATCGCGTTGGTCTTGGGCTTGGTATTTTTTTGGGGTATTCGCCTCACCTATAATTGTTTCAGACGCTGGCCCGACCTCAGCCATGAGGATTTTCGCTACACTGATATGCGGGAGCAGTATGGCAAGTACTATCCCTTTGTTGACCTGATGGGCATTATGATGATGCCGACCATCCTGGTTTATGTTTCTAGTTTGCCGATTTTCGTTGCCACATCAGCCGGCACGCGCGCGCTCAATTGGCTGGACATCATTGGGGTCATTGTCACGCTTGGTGCGATCATTATCGAACTCGTGGCCGACCAACAATTGCAGCGCTTTAACCAGCAAAACGAAAATCCAGAAAAGGTGTGCACGGAAGGGCTGTGGAGCTTGTCGCGCCACCCCAACTATTTTGGCGAGATAGGTTTTTGGTGGGGCCTTTGGCTATTGGGTCTTGCGGCTGATCCGTCCTGGTGGCTGACAATCATTGGCCCCCTTCTCATTACAGCTCTATTTGTCTTTATCAGCGTTCCAATGATGCAAAAGCGCAAGCTACTACGGCGCCCAACCTACGAGGACCAGGTCAAAGGCATATCGGTTCTCGTTCCGATGCCTCGCAAAACAGCGTGAGGCATTGTACCTGCCGTCCCAAAACCAAAAATAAAAACTGGGAATATTTTGATGAACACCGAAACAAACTGGCCTGCTATTTCCGTCGAAAAAGCGCATGAAATATTGACGTCACCTGGTTCTTTGTTCGAAACGGAAACAAAATCCATTCGTGGCGTCGAGATGCGGGTCTACAAAAACGCGCCACCTTCTCTGCGCACGGTCTATGATATCGGTGCACTTTGGGCCGATCGCGAGTTCATTATCTATGAAGACGAACGCCTGACCTATCGCGACCACAATAAAGCGGTCGCGAAATTGGCGCTGGCATTACAAGAACGCTACGGTATCAAAAAAGGTGACCGGGTTGTCTTGGCAATGCGAAACTTTCCGGAATGGTCGATCACCTTTTGGGCAACTGTAATTATCGGCGGCGTCATCGTCCCCCTCAACGCTTGGGGAACTGGCGATGAACTGAATTACGGGATTACTGATTCCGGTGCTAGCGTTGTGATCATCGACGGCGAACGGCTGGATCGACTAAAACCCTATATAGATGATCTCGATCTCAAAGGGCTTATCATTGCCCGCGATGAAACCGGGGGTCATCCGAAAGCAGATGATTTTTCTGAAATCGTCGCATCACCTGCTGACTATGGTGACCTGCCCGATCTCACGGTTCCCGAGGTCACGATAGAACCTGAAGACAATGCCACTATTTTTTATACGTCTGGGACAACCGGGCGGCCTAAAGGCGCACTGGGCACGCATCGCAATATCATGACCAATTTGATCAGTATGGGGTTCGGCACGATGCGGGCGAGCCTTCGCCGCGGTGACCCGTTACCTGATCCGGCGGATCCAAGACCTCAACGATCATTTCTTTTGTCCGTACCGCTCTTTCATGCCACCGGTTGCCATTCTATTCTGGTGCCTAACTATGCCAGCGGCGGAAAATTGGTGTTCATGCATCGTTGGACACCGGAACGCGCGCTCGAACTCATCGAGCGCGAAAAGATCAATTCCTTTGGCGGTGTACCGGCCATGGTTTGGCAGGTGTTGGAATCGCCCGACTTCGCCACGCGTGACACTTCCTCGGTTGAGGGTATCGGCTATGGTGGGGCACCGAGCGCACCTGACCTCGTGATGCGCATGAAGGAAGCCTTTCCGGGCATTCCTTCATCCAATGGTTACGGCCTGACCGAAACGTCATCTGTTACCACACAGAATGTCGGTGAGGATTATCTCGATCGCCCAGACAGCGCAGGCCTGCCGGTTCCAGTTTGTGAGTTGAAAGTCGTCGATGGCGACGGACAACCCGTTCCAACCGGCGAAACAGGTGAACTTTGGATCAAAGGGCCAAACGTTGTCGTTGGCTATTGGAACAAACCAGAAGCGACGGCCGAAGCGATTACAGATGGCTGGCTG
>JAJFIN010000504.1 GCA_021774955.1 Alphaproteobacteria bacterium
CCCAATTATGCACCGACGATCTCAATCAGGCCGATATTCAAGATGCCTCGATTAATTACCTTGAAGGCTATTTGTTCGACCCGCCCGCCGCCCGCGAAGCTTTTTATGCCGCCGCTGGTATGGCCCATGCTGCGGGCTCGAAAATCGCGCTGACTTTGTCAGATTCCTTCTGCGTCGAGCGATACCGGTCCGAGTTTCAGCACCTGGTCGAAAACGAAGTTGACCTTTTGTTTGCCAATGAAGCGGAAATCAAATCGCTTTATCAGGTTGACGCCTTTGATGATGCTTTACAGATCGTCCGTCAGAAATGCGAAACCGCGGCCCTAACCCGATCAGAGGCGGGGTCGGTTATCGTGCGCGGCGATGAGGTTCATGTGATCGAAGCCGCTCATGTTGATGAAGTTGTTGATTCAACGGGTGCCGGTGATATGTACGCCGCGGGTTTCATGGCCGGTCTTGCGATGTCCAAAGACCTTAAAACCTGCGGACAATTGGCCAGCATGGCCGCCGCCGAAGTGATCTCTCACATCGGCCCAAAACCAGAAACACCGTTGATTGAATTGGCCGAAGCCAAGGGGCTAATTTGATCGACCCTACTTAATCTTGATCTCGCCGGTCGAGTTACGGCCAATATAGTTCACATATTCATCCGCATATTGCCGATTGGCGATCATGCCGGTGGTGATCGATGATGTTGACACCAGCGCGGCTTGTGGATGGGCAAGGGTCTGATTGGTCGAGACAAAAGCGCGGCCCAAGCGCTCATCTGGCGTTCCATCATTGTACTGAGCAAGAAGAGAATTTGCCAGGGTCGTTCGAAAGACTTCGCTGAGGCGGACAAAGTTCGTTACATTCGACACCACATTGCCGCGCGCAATGCCGTGGTCCGCTAAAATATAGCGCGACAGCACCGGTTCTCCCCGCGACGACAAAAACGCCTTGGTCAGGGCATATTCGCGATTGAACTGGTTAACCGTGGCATAGCTCGCCCCCGGTGCGTCGGCGGTAAAAATCACGTCGAGCTCAAGGCCGGCGCATTTCGCCCGCGCCCCTTCGCTGCACACCACCGGATAGAGAACAAAAACCATGCCCGTATTGGTCACCGCCCGGATCACAGCAGCGCCATTGTCTTGCGCCATAACCTCATTTTTGAGGCCCATTTCGGTGAGGATGCCAGTCACATTGGTGACATCAAAGCGCTCCAACATTTGCTTTGGATTGGTCACCGTCTTAAAGGTCGATTGCGCTAAAACCGGGCTGGCAAGCCCCGCAATGACTAGAGCTCCTGCAATAATTCTCCGCAACTTGAATACCCCTCACTTTCAAACAGCTGAATACATCCCCGCTCAGCCTTCTTTTACCATAACCCCATTGTGGGGGCGGCACAATGGAATGGGTTAATAGACCTTAAACAATTCCAGATACTTTAATGCGGCATGCATCTGTTCTGGAGTTGAAATGTCAACGCCGGCACCCAATTCATTACCCAGGTGATCCAGCGGCACAATCGACGACGTGCCACCTTCGGGCAAGTGCCGAAACAACAGGCACTCGAGACGTGGATCGTTTTTGTTGAGCCATTCAAGAGATTGTTTGGCCACCCGCCGCGCAAAGTCTGAAGCATCGCCCTCTGCTTGCAAAATGGGTGTAAGACGGCCACGAATCCAATTACGATCCATTTGCTGCTTGCCAGTCGTGCTGGGTCCCACTTTGGTTTCGGTCACAACAATTTGAGCGATCTCGCGATCTGCGCCTGTGTTGAGAACCCCTCCCGTACCGTCAGTAAACAGAACAAATATCCCATCAATCCCGCTACTCCCCGCTCCACCTCTATAGCGCCAATTAGCAAGCTGTGAAGGGACGAGTTGATAATTCTTGGATGTCATGAACAGCGCTGTGAGAAATTCACCAAAATTGCCGTAGCCTTTGGCTGATTTGAAATCGATAGTACCAGCAACAGTTTCGCGCACAAAAGAGTGCGGGCTCGCGGTCGAGGTATTCAGACGTTTTGGCGCTGAAAACAATCGCCGCCAGGCAAGAAAAATGAGCAGGTAAGCGGCCCACAGGCCAAGGAAGACCAGAATGTCTCGGTCTATTTGTTGCCCAAAAGCAAGTATTTCATCTTTGATACGCACCATCCCCACATCCCCGCAACAGGATGGCACAAAATGGCAGAAAATGCGCCCACAAATTCAAATACTAACCGGTCGGCAGATCCGCCTGTTTCGGCGTGTCTTTTTCTTGGGGCGGCAGCGCCCGGATCAAATACATCGTCAGGAAGATCGCTGGTAGCCCCAACACCGAGGCAACGATGAAAAAGGTGAAATAGCCTTGCGCATCGACAATGATACCGGAAAATCCGCCCAGGAATTTTCCGGCGAGCGTGAACAATGAACTAAACAAGGCGTATTGCGACGCTGAGAAGGTCTTGTTGACCAGGCTTGACACATAGGCGATGAGCGCAGTACCCGCCAACCCGCCGCTAAAATTGTCGGCACTGATAGTGACCGCCAAATAGGCCAATTTCGGTTCCATCGTTGAAAGCCAGGCGAAGGCGAGATTGGTAGCGGCCACCAGTATCGCACCTGCCAGAAGTGGCTTAGCGATGCCAAATTTCGAAACGAAAACGCCCCCCGCCATTGCCCCTGCAATGGTCATGAACACACCAAAAAATTTAGCGACGCTGGCGACGTCTTGTGCCGTGTACCCCATATCTGCGTAAAACGGGTTAGCCATGATGCCGAGCACGATATCGCTCAATCGATAGGCCAGGACAAACAGCATGATAACAATCGCCAGATAGCCAAGGCGCTGATAGAAGTCCGAAAATGGTAAAACAACTGCTGAGTGAAACCAGGCGACGACTTTTGGAGCGCGACCTTGATCAGCCAGAAGGCCCAGAAATCCAAGGCCGACCGCAAGAACACCAAGCCCGGCGAAGACATAATCAAGCAGTTCTTTTTTTGTCCACCACAGACCAAACAATGCAACAACCAAGAATATGGAAGAGATGACAGCAAAATTAAGCGCCACACTGCGCCGCTCAATGCGTGTCAGATTATCCTCAATCTGAGGGATTGGTTGGTGTTCAGGTTCTTTGATAATGAGAACGGTGAGAATGCCGATCCCCATAGCGGCCGCCATGCAAATATAGGCAATCGGAAAGGAGACCGCACCACCTATATAGAGCGCCACAGCACCCGCAACCAACATGCCCATGCGATAGCCAAGTTGGTAACTTGCGGCCATGGCGGCTTGAAGATCATCCGTACCCGATTCAATGCGAAAGGCATCGATGGCGATATCTTGAGTTGCTGCAGAGAAGGCGACCAATAGGGCAAACAGAGCAACTAACCCTAAATTTTCGGCAGGGTTCGAGTAGCCGATTCCTATCAGCCCACCAATGATTCCAAACTGGGCGAGCAACATCCACCCGCGTCGTTTGCCAAGAAGTGTCGTCAATGGGGGAATAGGAATGCGGTCGACAACAGGCGCCCAAAATACCTTGAGCGAAAAGGTTAGCCCGACCCAACTGAAATAACCGATTTGGGTTTTTGAGACGCCAAGCTCAGCGAGCCAAAATGACAGCGTTCCAAATACCAAGAGTAGAGGCAGGCCCGCTGAAAATCCCAGGAACAACATCACGATGACTGGCCAATTGAAATAAACCATCAATGCGCTCAACCAGCTTTTTTGTGGGGGCGCGGCTGCCTCTTCAA
>JAJFIN010000505.1 GCA_021774955.1 Alphaproteobacteria bacterium
GAGCCGATTGGCGGGTGCGCCTTTATCACACCGTGGAACTGGCCGCTCACTCAGATCGCGGGGAAAGTGGCCCCGGCTCTGGCCGTTGGTTGCACGATGGTGTTGAAGCCGAGTGAAGTTGCCCCGCTTGATGCGATCATCCTGGCCGAGATTATTCACGAAGCCGGCGTTCCGGCGGGTGTGTTTAACCTCGTCAATGGCGATGGACCTTCGGTCGGTCAACCAATGTCATCGCATGTCGATGTTGACATGGTGTCGTTTACCGGCTCAACACGCGCCGGCATCTTGGTCGCCAAAGCAGCAGCCGATACGGTCAAACGCGTGACCCAAGAATTGGGTGGCAAGTCGGCCAACATCATTTTGGATGACGCTGATCTGTCAACCGCGGTTGCCGGTGGCGTTCAAGGTGTGGTTATGAATTCCGGCCAATCGTGCAACGCGCCGACCCGCATGTTGGTGCCGCGCGGCCGCCACGAAGAAGCCGTTGGCATCGCTAAGGCGGCCGCTGAAACGGTTGTCGTGGGTGACCCGAAAGCCGAAGGCATCACCATCGGCCCCGTGGTCAACGAAACCCAATACAACAAGATCCAAGGCCTCATTCAAAAAGGCATCGATGAAGGCGCCGATCTGGTCACCGGCGGGACCGGCAAGCCGGAAGGCATGAATGCCGGTTTCTACGTCAAGCCAACGATCTTTGCCAATGTGTCGAATGACATGACCATTGCACGCGAAGAAGTGTTCGGGCCGGTTCTGTGCATCTTGCCTTATGAAGATGACGACGATGCAGTCAAAATCGCCAATGACACGCCTTATGGGTTGGCAAGCTATGTCTCCGGCGAGGCAGAACACGCCAAGAAAATCGGTGCCCGCATGCGCGCCGGCGCCGTTCACATCAATGGTGCGGGACCGGATGTCAAGACACCGTTCGGCGGCTACAAGCAATCTGGCAATGGCCGCGAATGGGGCGTACACGGATTTGATGAGTTCTTGGAAACAAAGACCGTGCTTGGCGGGTAAGTTGAGTCTCACTTGATTGGCTGAACCGCCCGCTCCCTCTTCCTCAATTGTCACCCCGTGGCTTGACCACGGGGTCCAACGAAGGTTGTGATTCAGATGGATCCCGCGATCAAGTCGCGGGATGACAGAGGCTGTTAGGTGATAGTCCGCGTACCTTCACTCTCCCATTGTCACCCCGTGGTTTAACCACGGGGTCCAACGATGATTGCAGCTCAGATAGATGGATACCGTGGTCAAGCCACGGTATGACAACATCTATTTTCCCAAAGCTTCCAACTCCGGCGTTACCGCGTCTAACGTCTTAGCGTAGCGATCGACGATTTCGTCGGCCTCTGCTTTTGATAGGACAAGTGGCGGGGCGAAGCCGGTGACGTCGCCGAAGGGCATGGGGCGGACGAAGAGGCCGTTTTCGATACCCTTCACGGCCACCAATTTCTGCGGGGCGGTGCCGGGCGCGAAGGGCTTTCGGCTTTCTTTGTCGGCGACATATTCAACCGCTAACATCAGGCCAAGGCCGCGCACTTCGCCGACAAAAGGATGGTCGCCGATCCGCGCGCGCAGGGTTTTCAATAGATAGGTGCCGATCTCACCGGAATTTTCGACCAAGTTCTCGCGCATGATGATATCAATATTCACAAGACCAATGGCTGCGCCGACCGGATGGCCCGAATAAGTGTAACCATGGGCGAAGGGACCCATCTCCGGCGAGGCGGATTTCAAGACCTGCCAAATATCGTCAGAGATAACCGACGCTGAGACGGGGAAATAAGCGCTGGTCAGACCCTTGGCGAGGGTGACGATATCGGGCTTTAAGTTTAGCGTGCCGGTGGCAAACCACTGGCCGGTGCGGCCAAAGCCGGTAATGACTTCGTCAGCAATGAACAGGATATCGTGGGCCTTCAAGATCTTCTGTACCCGGTCGTAATACCCTTTCGGTGCGAGCAAAACACCACCGGTTCCAATCACCGGCTCGGCGATGAAAGCGGCGACGGTCTCCGGACCTTCGCGTGCGATCACGTCTTCGAGCTCGGCGATGAGCCGGTCGGTATATTGTTCTTCGGTCTCGCCCGCCTCGCCAAAGCGGAAATAATGCGGACACGACAGATGAAGCACGCCGTCAATCGGCAGGTCGAACGCCTTGTGATAAAGCTCAATGCCAGTGAGGCTCGCAGAGCCCGTCGTCAGCCCGTGATAAGCGCCTTGGCGCGACAGGATCTTTTTCTTTTTCGGTTGCCCGCGCAAATTATTGTAATGGCGGACGATCTTGATGTTGGTTTCGTTGGCGTCGGATCCCGAACAGCCAAAAAACACCTTGCTCAGATGATCGGCCCCGGCGGTCTCATGAAAGAGCCGGAGCACTTGATCGGCAAGCCGGACATGCGGTTCGTTCGATTGCGAGGCAAAGGTGTGAGAAAAGCCAATGCGGCGAATGGCATCGGCGGCAGCATCGGCGATCTCCTCACGGCCATAACCGATATTCATGCACCACAGGCCGGCAAAGGCATCGAGATATTCTTTGCCGTCCATATCGCGCAAGAAAACGCCCTTGCCGCCTTCGATCATCAAGGGGCCGTTTTTTAAATGGTCGGCAATTGAGGTTGCCGGATGAAGCACGCGCTCCAAATCCATTTCGGCGATGGATTGATTATGGGCAAAATCGATGGACATTTGGCTCTCCCCAGACTTCGTCATTTGTTCGTTCAACAAGGTTTGATGAGCCCAAAGAATATTTGGCAAGGCGCATTAAACCCGGTACATCTAAGTGGTTTGCCGAGCATTATTCGCGGGCCGCACGGCGATAGTGAACGAGAAAAGAAAAAGGCACAAGCTCACGTCTATGCTTTCTGAAGCCACACTCCCGCGCCAACGTTTTCCCGTCCGATTGGTCAATTCAATTGCACCGATGATGATCCGTGCGGGCATGCTGCCACAATCGCTGGAGAAAGAAAGCCTGATCGATGTGGCAACGCGCCGCATGGCACTCAATGATTTCGGGAACCCGCATTTTTGGGAGCCTTTGTCGCTGCTCACCGACGACCTGCACAACGCGACCGACATTCACAAGACCGGGCGCTTTTTCTACCGAAAATATTTGCTGAACTTTTTGAAAAACCGGCTGCTCTTTATTGATGAGGTCAAGCGAAACCCTTGGATTTTAGAACAGCCCGTGCCGCGCCCGCTGATCATCATCGGCCTGCCACGCACCGGCACATCGCGGCTGTTCAACATCATGGCGCGCGACCCGTCAAACCGCACGCTGTCGTTTTGGGAGGCTAACAGACCAGTTCCTCCGCCAACGGAGAAAAGCTACCATCGCGACTGGCGGCGCATACCCGGCTGGCTGTTTATCAATATTGCTGCCCATCTGGCCCCGACCTTCCCGGCCATTCATGAGTTGAGGCTCGACGGGCCGGAGGAATGCATTCATCTGTTGTGTAATTCTTTTACCTCGTGGCTTTTTTCTTTTCAGTACAACGCGCCGCACTATCAGAAATGGTTTGCCACGTGTGATCACGACCAAGCCTATCGCGAGCACAAGATGCAGCTTCAAATCTTACAATCGAAGTTTAAACGCGAGCGTTGGTTGTTGAAATCGCCGGCCCATCTGATGGGGCTCGATAGCTTGCTTAAAACTTACCCCGATGCCTGTATTATCCAAACGCACCGCGACCCGGTGAAGGTCGTGCCGTCGACTTGTAGCCTGGCCAAAACCACGCGCGGGATTGTGAGTACGCAGATTAAACTGGATGATATTGGCGCACAGGTCGTGTCACAACTCGCGCCGGCTCTAGAACATACGGTCGAGGTGCGCGAACGCCTGGGGTCGAAACAATTTATCGACATTCAATATAACGATATCGTCGCCGATCCGATGGCGGTGATTGAAAAGATTTACGCCTATTTCGATCTGCCGTTGACGCAAGACGCGCGTTATCAGATGAGCCTGGAAGTCGATGCCAGCCCACAACATAAACACGGCAGGCATGTCTATGGGCCCGAGGAATTTGGCTTGACCGAGGCGGGATTAGAGGCGCGGTTCAAGACTTATTGCGATGCATTTGATATTCCCCGGGAGCGGTGAGGGCGT
>JAJFIN010000506.1 GCA_021774955.1 Alphaproteobacteria bacterium
CCCGCTGTCGAGGCCGGCGAGCGTCTGGGGTTTTTGCCAGGTGATCTGCGCGATAAAGTCGATCCCTATCTGCGCCCGCTCTATGATGCGCTCTATGACACGCTCCCGGGTGAACAAGTGGAACGTAAAATGGCTTCGGGAGAAATCGAAGTTGCTCCGCTGGCTTATATGAGAGGTCGAACCCTCGCCAATAGTTTTGTCATCTTAGATGAGGCTCAAAACGCAACGCCGGTTCAGATGAAAATGTTTCTGACCCGTATGGGTGACAATGCGCGGGTCGTGGTCACGGGTGACCCTTCTCAAATCGATTTACCTCGCGGCACTAAATCAGGTTTGGTCGAAGCTCAAAACATTCTTGAAAACGTCGGGGACATTAGTTTCATCAAGTTCTCGGATGCAGATGTCGTGCGCCATGCGTTGGTCAGCAAAATCATTCGTGCCTATAATTTGTTTGAAAAAGACAACAACGACGGCAGGGGCAACTGATCTAGAGTCCAGACCCATAATTAAAGAGGTCATGGCGCCGACGGTTTTTACGCGTGACTAGACGCGAGGGAGGCGAATAGTGGGACTATTTAACGACCGATCAACGCCGTCACGCGTAAAAACCGTCGCGTCCTTTCGGATGGCGCTGGGCACGCGATGCGATACGTCGAAGAAGTTCACCGGGGAGGGACCCCGCTTTCACTCCTTCTCCTATCGCCTCATCGCGCCCATCGCCACCATGTGCCTCTTTAATTATGGGTCTGGACTCTGATGACACAGCCGGTTTTTCAGGTGCGTGATGAGCGTTGGAATGCCCTCGGCATCGATCTTCCTACCTTTGGCATTGAAGCCGTTAGGGGAATTACGGAAAAGCTCGACCTGACGACGATTGGTGAAATCTGCTTTGTATTTTCAAATGATGACCAGGTTCAAACATTGAACAAGACCTATCGGCACCAGGACAAACCAACCAATGTCTTGTCTTTTCCTGTTTCTCCGTCAGCCCAAGACCATACCGATGCCCCGCTCGGGGATGTCGTTTTTGCCATCGAAACGATCCTAAATGAATCCAAATCGGCAGAAAAGCCCATCGAACACCACCTATGCCACTTGATTGTTCATGGTGTTTTACATCTATTAGGATATGATCATGAAAATGAGCCGGACGCATTAGCAATGGAAGAGTTGGAGCGTAATATCTTGTTACATCTCGGGGTTCCTGATCCATACAATTCGGATTTCGAGGACAGATAGGGCGCACGCAAAAACCATGCCTCACAGCACACGCGGCAATGGCGATGACGACGGTTCGGGATCGAAATCAAGATCTCGCCGGATCATTCGCTGGTTCCAAAAATTACTTCGCATACGCAATGGCGATTCCTCTCTAAAGGAATCTCTAGAAGATGTGATCGAAGAGCATGACGCGTCGACCGAGGCTATGGCGCCGCAAGAGCGGCTCATGCTGATGAATATACTTCATTTTGGGGATTTACGGGTTGATGATGTCATGGTGCCGAGGGCGGACATTATTGCCGTCGATGAAAGCGATTCCTTTCCTGATTTAATTGGCGTCTTTCACAGCGCTAGCCATTCGCGTTTGCCCGTTTATCGAGAGACCCTCGACGACCCCATAGGCATGTACCACATCAAGGATTTGGTTGGTCTGTTTACGAATGAACATGACATTCAGAAAATTTCAGCAGCGACCATTGCCGACCTCAGACGCCCGGTATTATACGCCCCTCCTTCGATGCCCGTAATTGATCTATTTGTTAAAATGCAGGCGACCCGGGTCCATATGGCGCTTGTCATAGATGAATATGGCGGTACGGATGGTCTGGTGACGATCGAAGATTTGGTAGAAGAAGTTTTCGGGGAGATCGAAGATGAACACGACATCGAAGAAACCTCTAGGATCGAGCGGTTGCGGGAGGGTGACTATGTGGTTGATGCTCGGTTTGAAATTGAAGAACTCCAAGCAGAGACCGGATTTAATTTGGTCGATGAAGAAGATAAAGAAGATATAGACACCGTTGGCGGGTTGATCTTTTCGCTTGTCGACCGCGTGCCGCAGCGCGGCGAGTTGATTAAACATCCTTGTGGCGCTGAATTCGAAATTCTTGATGCTGATCCGCGTCGTATTAAAAAAGTACGTATGCGGTATAAAAAACAATCACCAGCGATTGGCACAAGCAAGACATCCATGGCATTAGACGGATAACGTATGAACAGCGACCTGAGCCATGTCACCACGTCTTGGGTTCAGAATATTTTGATGCGCATAACACAAGGTGTTGAGAGGGTCAGCGAGCCCTTCGTTCATACAGTTGGCTTGCCGCGCGCGATATTCGCTTTTGTTCTCGGCGCCTTGAGTGCCGCCGCCTATGCGCCAGTCTACTTTTTGCCAGCGTTTATCGTCAGTTTCACCGGATTGATTTGGCTTTGTGATGGTCTCGCGGCGCGTCGCGCGCGTCTTCGACAGGTTTTTTGTGTTGGCTGGATGTTTGGATTTGGCCAATTTCTTTTTGGCCTTTATTGGATTGGCCGCGCCTTTCTGGTCGATGCCGACACCTTTGCCTGGATGCTGCCGTTCGTGGCCGTCGCCATGCCTGGGGGATTAGCATTATTTTCCGGCGCTGCTGTAATGCTCTGTGTGCGCTTTTGGACCTTTGGTGTTCATAGAATTGCTCTTTTCACTTTTGTGTGGATGGGAGCGGAATGGTTGCGCGGCCATATTCTGACGGGCTTTCCTTGGAATCTGCCAGGCTATGTTTGGGGCGATACGTTGAGCGTTGCTCAATCGACATCTGTAATTGGCTCTTATGGATTGAGCTTGGTCACAATCTTCGCCTGTTCAGCATTGGCGGTTCTGGTGTCGACCCGTGCAGGCCGTCCTCAATGGTCACCTCGTGCTTGGATTGTGCCTCTACTTGTCTGGGGTGGTTTCGCAGCCCTAGCTGCCTTAGGGTCTATGCGGGTCGCCAACACGCCCTATGAAGCGGTTGAGGGAATAGGTCTGCGGATTGTACAGCCGAGTTTTGACCAAGATGAAAAATGGAAACCTGAAAATAGGTTCCACATCCTCAAAACCTATTTGGAAATGTCCGCTTTGGAAACAACGCAGGCGGACGAACTAAACATCACCCATGTCATATGGCCGGAATCTGCGACACCGTTTCTCCTGGCAAGAGATGCCGGTGCTTTGGCGGCGGTCGCAAGAACACTGAAAGAGGGCCAGCTTCTTCTCACCGGTGCGCCACGAGCTGCTTTTTCGGAAACGGGTGATGCCCGCTACTTCAATTCTTTTCAAGTCATTGATCATACGGGTTCGATAATCGCTGTATATGACAAGCATCACCTCGTGCCGTTCGGTGAAACACTGCCGTTTTCGGACATTCTCAATCGGCTCGGGGTAACTAAATTGGTCGGTGGGTTAGGGAGTTTCACGCGCGGGCCAGGCCCTGTAACGCTTTCGGTGCCAGGAACGCCCGCGTTCCTGGCCCCGAAAGCCTTACAGGGCCAGGCCCCCGCCGGAAACAACCAAACCCACCCACCAAATTATTTAACCCCAGCCGAGTGAGAATGTCCGAAAACCG
>JAJFIN010000507.1 GCA_021774955.1 Alphaproteobacteria bacterium
GGTCCTAGGCGATATGCAACCGCATCTTCAAAATGCAAGACGCAGGTTGAATTGCCGTGAATTCCCATTTTTTTCTCAATCGATCCGCAGACAACACCATTGCGATCCGTCATTGCGCCCGTTTCCGGATCAACGAGAACCTTGGGCACCATGAAGAAATTCACCGTGGAGAGATCGTTGGCGAGTTTTCCATCTTCTCCTGGAATCTTTGCGATTACCATGTGGATGATGTTGTCAGTGAGGTCGTGTTCGCCACCGGAGATAAAAATCTTTGTACCGGACAAGCGATAGGTGCCATCCGGTTGTTCAACGGCTTTGGTTTTCATGACTTTGAGGTCGGTGCCGCAATGCGGTTCCGTCAGGCACATGGTCCCGGTCCATTCACCATCGACCATTTTGGGCACGACGTGCGTCCGCATCCATTTATCACCGGTTGCAGCAAGAGCTGAATAGGCGGCGGACGTTAGACCGGGATACATCGAGAAAGCATGATTAGACGACATGCCCATTTCGGTCATGGCGAAGGTGATCACGGCGGGCAGGTTTGCGCCACCATAGGCTTCCGGCGCGCCGAGGCGGTTCCAGCCCCCTTCGCAATATTCGCGGTATGCTTCTTTAAAACCCGGAGGTGTATGCACAACGCCGTTTTCAAACGTGCATCCCACCTCGTCGCCAATTTGATTGATCGATTGGAGGATCTCTTCGCAAACCTTGGCGCCGCCTTCGAGGACGGCCATGACGAGGTCTGGTGTCAGCTCCTCAAAACCTGGAAGATGCTTTTTCTTATCGATTTCGAGAAAATCAAAAAGTAGGAATTTAAAATCGTCTAGAGGAGCGTGGTAGGAAGGCATGATGTGGTTCCCAATGAGATGTTTTTTTTATTCTTTTACCGGCAATTAGGGGCTAGGCCAATGATTGAGACCAGTATTTCATGCATTTGCCTGCGAAGATGTGATCCATTGCCCTTTGCGATTGACCTCACCTAGCCCTCACCCCAAGCTCACTCTGGATTGGCGGACATGGTTACCTATGAAATATCAATCTAAGCTACGATTGCGCAGTGCCGCTATAGCCGTTGGCATTAGCTTCTTCTTCGGCATGACATACCCCATCGTTTTTGGCCAGATCACGAGCTTTTACTTTTTGATGGGCGGGCTCTTGGGCATCATGATGCCGGTCTCCGCGCTTTCCTTTGAATGGCTATATGTACAGAAATCGCGTGGTGCATGGATACGCCGGCTCCCATTTGGCCTATTTGCTGTGGTAAAATTTTTTGCTTATCTGATGATCATATTTGCCAATATTGCGATAGCAATTTTTCTGATCTTTCCTGAATCTAGGGCGCGCGGTGCATTTCGAGAATTCTGGATGGCGGCGATAGATCTACAAACAATCGTAATATCGCTGACGGTGTTTTTGATGTTCTCCGTGGGCATGTCGCTTGGTGAATTGTTGGGGCGCGGTGTCTTGACGAATTTTCTTACCGGTCGTTATCACCGTCCGCGCCGTGAAAAACGGGTGTTCGTCTTTATCGATATGATTGGCTCAACCGCGATCGCCGAGAAATTGGGGGACCTGGAATACCACCGTTTGCTCAATCGTTTTTTTTCGGACCTCGCCGGGGCCATCGTTGAGAACCGCGGAACGGTGACAAATTATATTGGCGACGAGCTGATCGCAACTTGGCTCTTGAAACGTGGCTTTGCGGGGCGGCGAAGTATCCAAGCGGTATTGGATGCTCATGATCTATTGTGCGAGATGAGCACGTATTATGAGCGCGAATTCGGCGTTCAGCCAAGGTTTCGGGCAGGCCTCCATATGGGTGATGTTGTCACCGGTGAGATGGGTGATCAGAAACGCGAAATTGTCTATGTCGGCGATGTAATGAATACAACGTCACGCATTCAAGCTGCATGTCGCGACCTTAATCAATCGTTTCTTGTGTCTGAAGATGTATTGAAGGATGTTCAGTTACCGGAGGGAATTCCCGCGCTGGATATGGGTAAAAACGTTCTACGTGGAAAAGAGGATCCCGTTCATCTTTACGCGATTGACCTCAACGCGTATGCCGATTCTATTCCGTTGGCAGTGGTAGGGCCGTTGTCTTCTTGATTTCTTTTAAGACGAAACTGGTGCTGACGGAGGCGACGCACGGCAAGGCGAGAAGTTCAGAAGTGAGTAGATGTTCATAGGACGGCAAATCATGCACAAGAATGCGGACCAGATAATCTCGCTCGCCACTTAACGATAAACATTCAACAATCTCCGATCGGCTTTCGACCCAGTGTTGAAAGGTTTCGCGGTCATTGTGATCCTGGTGTCTCAGAGAGACATTGGCGACAGCGTCTATTTCCAGACCAACTGCGTGGCGGTCCAACAGCGCGACTTCCGCTTGAATTACACCCATTTCTTTTAACCGTCTTACACGACGCCAACAGGGCGACAATGACAAGCCAATCTGGTCTGCCAGTTCAGCCATAGACTGGCTGGTGTCCTGTTGGAGGGCTTCCAGAATCGCCCGGTCATGGGTGTCTAGTTCTAAAGAAATAATATTTCTCATATGTGTTAAATAAGGGAAAAATTTCTCTATGTCTCGCTAAAATGAGAGAATAATGAGAAAATTTGCTCGTGTTTTTGGTGTATTGTGATTTGAATACCCATTGGAATTAGGACGAAATGATGGTCACCTCAATCCCTCTCGTATCCCCAACACCGGACTCTGATCGCGCCGACTACACGATCGAACAAGCGTGGGATACTTACACCGCTGAAGAGCACGATGTTTGGCGGATTTTATTCCGGCGGCAATGCGAAATTTTGCCCGGCCTTGCGATCCCCGAATTTATGACCGGTATAGATGCGCTGGGCATGACGGATGATGGTATTCCAGATTTCCGGATCATGAATGAACGTTTGAAGGAAGCCACCGGGTGGGCCGTTGTGGCTGTTCCGGATCTCGTACCAGATCCAGTTTTCTTCGAACACCTTGCAAATCGTCGATTTCCCGCAGGACGATTTATCCGCCGCCGCGCCCAGCTCGACTATCTTGAGGAGCCAGATATATTTCATGATGTGTTTGGTCATGTGCCGTTGTTGATGAACCCCGTTTTTGCAGATTACATGGAAGCCTACGGCAAAGGGGGCATGAGAGCCGCTGGTCGCGATTGCCTCCATCAATTGGCGCGGCTTTATTGGTACACGGTAGAATTTGGCTTGATCGATACACCGGATGGGTTGCGGATCTATGGTGCAGGTATTTTATCTTCCAAGACGGAATCTTTCTTTAGTCTCAACGATCCTTCACCGCATCGGATAAAGTTTGATCTGCTGCGGTTACTCCGCACCAATTACCGTATCGATGACTTTCAAGAAATTTACTTTGTCATCGACAGCTTTGAGCAATTGTTTAGTGAAACGCTTCAAGATTTTGGGCCAATCTATGACGCGCTCGGAGGCTTGTCGGAGCTGGCACCGTTTGATCTTGATCCCAATGATGGAATCATCAACCAGGGTACAGGAACTTATGCGACCGAGAAATTGTTGGCGGAAGGCCGCAGTCGTTAATTTCCTTTCAGACACGGGTACTTTTTCGCCGAGTTGATGCTGGGTCTGGAAAGCTGGACAAGAGATCGCTATGGTGAGCCAAAATAACGACTCGCCGAGATTTTTCTATGTCCCTCACGCTTTATACCTTTTGGCGCTCTTCGGCCGCGTACCGGGTGCGCATAGCGCTAAACCTCAAAGGTCTCAAAGCCGAACATATCTCAGTGCATTTGGCGCGAGGCGGGGGCGAACAATTCTTACCGGATTATCAGACCGTCAATCCTCATGCTCTGGTCCCCTCCTTAAGAGATGGTGATGTGACATTGTCGCAATCGCTCGCAATCATTGAATATCTTAACGAAACCCATCCTGAACCACCGCTTGTTCCGGGGGATGCAAAATCTCGCGCTCGTATACGCCAAATTGCTCAGTCGATTGCCTGTGATATTCATCCATTAGCCAATCTCCGTGTACCGAAATATCTTGTTGAAGTTATGGGCATGGACAAGAGTGTACGTGCTGAATGGACGAAACATTGGATTGAAATCGGTTTTGCAGGACTGGAGGCTCAGCTTTCTAACGAAAAGAATACGGGTCAGTTTTGCCACGGTGATGAGCCAACCATGGCGGACCTTTGTTTAGTCCCGCAAATCTATAACGCGCGCCGATTTGAAGTTGATCTTTCAGCCTATCCTACTCTTGCGCAGATCGATGAGACTGCAAATAAGCTGAAAGCATTTCAAGATGCGGCACCAGAAGCCCAAGCGGATGCCGTTCAATGAGTGTCAATATTAAGTTGGGAATCGAGTGTCATGGCTGCACATAGTACAAAGCGTGTTATCTTTGCAGCTCTCGCGGGTAATTCGCTCATCGCTGTAACGAAATTTACCGCTGCAGCTTTTACCGGTTCCTCGGCGATGTTCAGCGAGGCCATTCATTCGACGGTTGATACCGGAAATCAGGGATTGCTTCTCTATGGTTTGCGACGGGCTAATCAGAAAGCCGATGCGCAACATCCATTTGGATATTCGCAAGAGATTTATTTTTGGGCTTTTGTTGTGGCGATCCTAGTGTTTGCAGTCGGTGCCGGCGTGTCGGTTTATGAAGGTGTCCACAAAGTCTTGCATCCGACACCTGTGGTCTCGGCTTATATAAATTACATCGTTCTCGGTTTGGCGATGATCTTTGAAGGTTTTGCCTGGGCGATTGCATTTAAAGAGTTTAATGCGCGTCGTGGCCGACGCAGTTACCTTCGCGCTATCCAGGAAGGAAAAGATCCGTCGATCCTCACTGTTTTGTTGGAAGACACTGCCGCGATGCTCGGGCTTTTTGTTGCTTTTTTGGGTGTGTTCTTAAGTCAAGCTCTCGGCATGCCCATATTGGACGGCGCCGCGTCTATAGCGATCGGCTTTATATTGGCAATGGCGGCTCTGCTGTTGGCGCTTGAAACCAAGAGCTTGTTGATTGGTGAAGCAGCATCACCGGAAACTTTGGACCGCATCCAGCGGGTGCTTGTTGCCGATAAAAATGTGTTTCGAGTCAATGAGGTTTTGACAATGCATCTCGGACCCTATGATGTGCTTGCAACACTCAGTGTTGATTTTCATGATACG
Organism: Alphaproteobacteria bacterium; assembly: GCA_021774955.1. GTDB lineage: Bacteria > Pseudomonadota > Alphaproteobacteria > M2410 > M2410 > JAJFIN01. The sequence goes on from JAJFIN010000507.1 coordinate 5,157, forward strand.
CTGGACGCGCGCGATATCGAAACCACCGTTGACCGCTTGGAACGAGCCATTCGCCAAGCTTGCCCTGAAGTCACACGAATTTTTATCGAAGCTCAGTCGTGGCGTTCGCATCAGATATTAGGCGGTGGCGATGTGACAGACCCCATTCGTTGAAGTCTGAATAGAGTGAGTGTCGCTTCATAAATACTAAGCTAACTCACCCAAAACTTACGCAGTAGAATTATTAAGAATGTCGTTTCAAAGCGGTCGCTTCTGATGTAGTAATTAGCATCTGGGGTCGTATTTTATATTTGTATTCGCGAATTTGAAATGACGACGGCTATGCCTGTTCTACCGATGAGCAAATTTGGATCTGATTCTCTTGAAGGCTCATTGTATTTTGGCGACGACTTTAAGGTCGAATCTACTCCTCTGAAAACTTTATATGAAATGTGGAAGGCGGCGCGGAAAGATGGGGCGCGTTGGCCCACTCGCACAGCAATCGACCTAATCGAAGCACCTTCTCTTGTACCCTACATATTCATGCTCGATCGACACCCGGAAGGGAGCTATCACTGGCGCATGGTCGGGTCGTCTATTGTCCGCCTACGCGGAAATGACCCCACTGGGTTAGCGTTTGAAGGTGAGCATGCGACATCCTATGACCCCACTCTCGGAAAATTTCTCGATCTTGCGGTCGAACTAGAAGCTCCATTGAGAGGGTTAGGTCGAACTCTCGTTCCAGATAAGAGCCATGTTTTTAGTGAGACATTAGTTCTTCCGACCTGTGAATGTGGAGACAAGGTCGACGGGGTTGTTGGTTGCCAGATCTATTCTAATGCACAAGGCCAAATAATCGACTGGCCGTCCTAAAAATACGCTGCAAGTTAATCAAATGCGGCGAAGATTTCTTCAAAAGCTTTAAGCTGACCGCCTTTTGTTGAAGAAGGAACCAAAATCGGTGTGGTCACGCCGGCGTCGCGCCAGGCCTCGACGCCGTCACGCACCTTTGAGGCACTGCCATAAAGCGTGACGTCTTGCAGCCATCGATCACTCATGTTTTTTGTGAGTTCGTCAGTGTCACCCCTTTCGAGCGCGGCCTCGATGCCATCCATCTCTTCTTCATAGCCGGCAGCGCGCCAATAATTGCGGTAATTGGGAAGCTGAACATACATGGTGAGGGTTTTGCGGTGAACTGCGGCGGCGGCCTGCTCATCGTCGTCAATCACTGTAGGAATCATGTCGCCAATGAAGAACGGATCAGCGATTTCTGTTTTGGATTGCGCATCTAGTTGCTTGGCGACATAAGAGCATGCACCGTTCGCCCAAACGGCGCCTTGCGCTTGTTCAACCGCAAGGCTCAGCATTTTGTTGCGTAGTGTCGCGAGCACGATAGGGGGAAGGGGGCCGGTTTCTTTTTCAGCCTTTCTCATATCGCTCACATATTGGCGCATGTCGGCTAACGGCTTACCGGTGCTGGTGATGCCCAGGTAGTCATTCATCGGTTTATGAGAAACGCCAATACCTAATCGAAAGCGACCATTCGCTGTTTCATGGATGAAAGCGGCGGTACGCGCGAGATCAATAGGATTGCGATAGTAAATGGGGTGAATAGAAGTGCCGAAGAAAATTGATGAAGTGGTAAAGGCCAGCGCTTCACAAAGCGCAATGCAATCGCCGTAGCTGGGGCAATAGATGCCCGCATAGTCTCTCTGTTCGATTTCTTTGGCTAGTTCGAGCGCGCGGGCGCGCTTCCCAGGGGCCGCTATCAGGGCAAGTGCCGGTCGGTTTGTCATCTCTTCATCTCATGTTCGAATTATTGTTCTACTGAGTGGGTTCACGCGAAAACTTCTATGTTGTTGACCCGGTTGATCCGTCTCGTGATGGAAACCTGTAGGGCGTCATAACCGTCAAATGATTTGAGCAAATTATCGAGACTTTCTTTATCGACACCAGTGAAACTCTGATAACAATCAAGCACGCGCTGGAACATCCACTGGGAATAAGGGCGCGCCACCTGGGTAATATTGGTGCCCCGCAGTTTTAGTGTGTGAGATACAAATCCGCGTTCACCTTCGGGAATGACAGGGGTGCCGGATTCTGGATTGTTCTCTTCGACGTATTTGTTCACTTCATTGACGATCCCTACTATTTCGGGAAAGTAATCTTGGACGATCAATTTGAGAACAGGCATCAGAGTTTCGGGAATGGCGTCGTCTGGAAGGAAATCTTGCTCCATGTCGGGAAATTCTGCCATGCCGGAATCTGAGGCGTTCATGCGCTCAACCCATCGGGCGACAAAAGGGGCTCGCATTCTCATCAATCGCGCCGGATAAGGGTCGCGACCGAGATGGGCGTAGAGCGGTCCCATAAGACCAAAGTCACCAATGCAAGGCCGACCACCTAAAAGATAGGGTACAAGGCGAAAATGATCATTGAGTAGATCGAGTAGATCGAGATAGGCTTCTTCGATGGCCGGGACCGTGTCTGCGTTCACGCCAAGACCGGGTAGAAACCCGCGAAAATGCTCGGCAAAGGGACGAACCATTTCAGCAGCTTCATCCATAGGGCTTGTTGGGCTCATCGACCGGCCGAACTCGCGAAAGATGAATGGCTCATTGTCATCCGGAAAATTCCAGCGGTAGTGCATGGCAGGTTTTAGTAAGCCTTCATCGCCGTATAGTTCAAAAGTCAGCGCGACAAGCCTTTGGCGCGGTCCGGTTGGGTAGACCGAGTTTTCAGGATTGCGCTGTTCGACAAAGTCGATGATTTCAGTTGTATCTTGAATGATCGAACCGTCAGGCGCTTCAACGGTAGGCAGCATGCGTCGCCCTGCTTTTGGCAATACATGCTCACCGTAGCGGGGATGTGAAGGCACGCGTTCTTCGAAAGCGATCCCTTTTTTGCGGAAATAGCTGCGGGCTTTGCCGGTGTAAAGCGACACCTCTGTGCCATAGAGGCAATAGGGTTCCTGCGTCATGGGCGTTCCTTGTTGTTATTATTGATCACTCACGAGGAAGAGGGAGCATAGTGGTATTTTGTCGATACTACCACGTTTCGTTACCGATTTTCATAAGCGGCGATGAACTCTCTCAGATGGTCCGGCGCATAGAGAGAGACCTGTTCAAATTCCCCTAGTTGAACGGCTTCCTCTTCCACCTTTTGCTGCCAAGACAGAAAGAGAAGGTTTGCTTCCTGATATGCGGCTTGGTCGATGGCTTCGCGAACTGCTTTTAGCTGATGGCTCCAGCCGACAAGGACAGCTTTGGGTTTGGCAGATTGTACGATGGTAAAGCGTTCTGCGATGCGACGGAGTTGATTATGCATGGCAGCAATCACAAAGAGGCTGGTTTCCTTGTCCTGTTGTCGAAGGGTTGTAGACAACACGCGGGCAGTCCGATGCAGATTCGTCAAATCCCGCGAGAGATCTAGCTGAGTGAGAGTGGCGATGTCGGCATCGGTGCGTAAGGCACTGAGATAGACCATCAGTGCACCAAATATTCGGGCGCAGGGTTTTTCACCAGCAAACTCGCTTTCGATGACCGTATGGGTGAATTGCGCAAGAGAGGGCTCCCGGCTGTCGTGACCGTAAGGCGCAGTTTCAGTGATATCCTGAAGGCTCGGAATTTTGATCGGGTTGAATTCGCCATCACCAAGAACTCTGCTGAACAAAGCTGTTGTTGTGTCCACTGTGCCTGGCGAGGAGGACAGTCCGGCAACGAAGAATTGTTGATTGCTACGACCGTTGGTATGGCAGGTTTGACATGACAAACCGCGTCGTGCTGCAAGCCCGCCGAGGAGGGTGGGGCTTCGAAAAGCAATGCGGCCTAGTTCGATATCGAGGGACCAATCCTTAGACGGATCATAGGATGTTGGTTCTGTTTGAATTTCGGTGAGAAACTTTACCCGGTCAGACCTTGGATCAAGCCATTGTAAGTCGGTTAATCTCGCCCCATCATCGTTGGCCGAAGCGTTGATGGTGATGAGAAAAGCGAGTGCACCACCGACAATCAAACCGGACAGGACCGAAGGAAAAATTAATCGACCAAACTTCAATGGTGAACTAACCGTGTGGGCGCTCCTTGTAATTATCAATAAGAGCCTTGAGATCATCGTATTCAGCGCATGAGAAAGCACAGATATTGTCAAGTTTGGTTAGTTGGTTGCTCGCTTTTTCGATCAAGCCCATCTCGACATACATTTCACCTAGATATTCATTGGCACCAACATGATTGGGGTCAATAGCGAGTGCCTGTTGATAGTAATCATACGCAGTGTCGAAATCGCGTAGTTTGCGATGGCTGAACCCGAGATAAGTTAAAACATCGGTATTGTGCGGGTCACGGAGACGAGCGGCGGCAAGAATCTCGATGGCGTCGTCATAGTGTCCTTTATTGATCAGTAAGACTGCGCGTGCGTAAGACAGGCTGACAAAATCGTCCGGGTCGGGATTATGAGGGGAAAGTAAGCTGACTTCGCCGCTGTTCGCCGCACCATCTTCACTTGTTCCCAACGCATTTGCCAATTGGTCATAGGCGGCACTCACATTAGCTGCATTTGAGCAGGTGCCGGTGCATGAGCTGCGCATTTCTTCAAGCACTTCTAGTTGCACTTCGGCCTTGTCGCGCTCGTTGAAATGAAGATAGATCAGGCCGAGTTGGGACCAAGCTTGAGGCACGTCGGTTTTGTTCTTGATCGCTTTTTCAAGGCTCTTTTGAGCGGCTTTGTAATCTTCAATACCGACTTGCGCGATTCCCAAATAGGCGCGGGCATTGCCATGCTTTTTCTTTAGGCGCGTAGCTTTTTTTAGAGATTTGACGGCGGTCTTATATTCTTGATCGTTGAGTGCGTTGAGGCCTTTCAGATAGTGCTGATTAAATTCAGCGGTGGTGTCCCGGCGCGGTGCCGATGACCCGGAAGGAGTTCCCCCGCCGCCGCCACCGGCCGCATATGCAGTCAGGGGAAGACTAAGGTCTAAGACCAACGCAATCGACGATACGAACAATGTTAAGTTTGAAGACCTAGTTGACGTCATGATATTCCCCGCGGCCAAAAGAAATAGAGCAAGTAAGTATGTGCCGAAATCGGCACCAAAAGAAGAGCGGCCGCGATCAAAGACTCGTGATCGCGGGGCGTGTTTTTCGATCTGCAAACGTTTGCAAGCGCTTTCTAATTGAATAGAATTGAGTGGATAGATATTGGGGCTCCGTCTGTGAAGGTTTTACATTGTTTTTGAGGGAGGTTTTACATGAAATTTCGGATGATTGCCGCTGTTGCAGCCCTTGCGCTTGTGCCAGTTGGTCAGGCGTTCGCGCAAGCGAGTTGCGAACTGGGTGAGCCGGCAGCGGATATGCCTGAGGAGTTCTCGCAATTTGCGTTCATCATCGGCGACTTCGAGGTCCAGTTTCGCAAGATGACTGAAAATGGTTGGAGTGAACCCGGCGGCGGCAGTGCAAGGTGGAACGGCCGTTATTCAATGGACGGGAAATCAATCATGGATTGGTGGTATGGTCCTGGCAGCAATGGTGTGAATGTCCGCCTTTTTGATCCGAGCGATTCAACGTGGAAAACCGCTTGGCATTCTTCAGGTAATTATGAAGTGCGCGAATTACATCAGCGCATCTGGAAAGAGGACGGAAAACTGCATCTGTGGCAAGTTTATCCGGCGACTGAAGAGCGCAATGTCTATTTTGAATCTTATGAGAATGGCCGTTGGGCGCGAATTACACAAAAGAAGAATGATGAAACTGGCGAGTGGACACCCGATTTGATGATCGAAGCAATCCCTGCGGAGTGCGCGACGAGGCATTAAGCTTTTTATATTCGAACGAGCCAGCCATGATAATGAATGAGACGGCCTATGAACGGTAAGAGAATCTCTACGTCAAAACAGAAGCGCCCCTGATCGTCGACATATTCGCGGGCATTGCTGATGGCATTGAGCCATTTGGGTAAGGGGATGCCGAGGAATTTCCCGGCCACAACAGGCAGGGCAATTGTGCCATCCACAATCTCCAAGTTTAACTGAAAAGCGATGGGACCAAAACACTCCCAGATTTGGTTCTCTTTGTCTTTTGTTCTGCGACTCATTGTTGACGTGAAACTCGAACTGCCGAATTGTCGCGTCCAACGCTCACCTTTAGGTGTCACCTCGATGCGAACTTGTACGCTGGTTTTATCCTGCGTGGGTGGAAATCCGTTTATCCAGCATATGATCCGGCTAAGGATATTTTCGCCACGATGTACGCTTGCTTCACCGGCAAAGGTATCAGCTTCAAAAACATCATGCACTTGGCGAACAGGAGCGGGCAGATCTGCAAAGCGCGCGGATCCCAAGGCTTGCTCAAAAAGCGGTGGTATGTGTTCTTGTTGACGGCCTGTGTAAGCATCCAAAGTTTGCAAAGTCTGTTCGATTTCGCTCAATATAAATTCTCCTAGGCAAGGCCGCGCTCCCGGTTTGATATCTTCGGTGATGATTTTTTGTGTCATGAGATAGGCGGGCAGAGATGGAATATTGGGGCCATCGCCCCCTTCGACAATGAGTGTCCAAGTGCGCTTAACAGCGCGTCCAGTGCCGTCGCGACCTCTAACTTCCACCTGCATACCGCCGCGATCGGTTCCAAAAGGCTCAAGGCGATCGGCAACCCATTTTAGAAATCTGGTGAGGGGCGTCAGGCCGCGTAAGGGCGTGTGTCGGACAAACCAACCCAGCATCCACAATCCGTAATGCATGATCTTGAGTTCGAGGCCCGCGTTGAACAAAACGCTGCGTGCTTGATATCTTTCAGGGAAAATCTCCAAGTCCGGCACATTGATGGGACTTGCTACGCGCGTGTTAAGGGGTTCGATTGACGGCAGTGACAGGCGGAAGGTTTTGAGTGTTTTCCACGTGTGTGTCTCGGTCCATTGGCCACCACGCCAAATGCGAAAGGGACGTCCCACCTGGCCCAGGATGGCTTTCATGATGGACAGGCCGCGAGGCGCGCGGTTGCCCGGTGTGATGATGGTTTCGATGAGACCGATATAGTGCAATCCCTCGCAGAGCGTGTCTGCTAAAGCTGACGAGATCGCCGGCACGCTGCTGGCACCGGACAGAACGGTCACCCCAATTGATCGTGCGGCTTGATCGAGTGCGCCTATATCGCACACGAAAGCGGTATCATCAGCTAGATCGAGGTAATGAGCACCAGCATCGATCGACGCCTGGGCAAGACAATAGGGATCTTCGCTGAAGCTTTGAAAGGGACCGCTGGCATCGATGACGATATCGGGGCTGAGAGCTTTTAGTTGGTCTTCGAGATCACCGTTGCGGTCGAAATGAGTGGGAAGTCCTTCGTGTTCGGCGCAAAAGGTTTTTGCTTTGTCGAGTGTCCGACCGGCAACAAGCACATCGTGTTTGTTGTCGCCGATAAGCATCCTCGCTAGACGTCCGCCGAAGACGCCGTACCCACCGACAATGAGGATGCGAAATTTATTCACTCGGTCTCAATATTCTTGTCTCCACCAAGGTCGGTAATGTCGCGCATCATCTTGGGAACAGCAAGTCGGATTTCGGGTGGCTTAGGGTGTAATACGACGTCGCCAATGGGTGGAAATTTGTAGTCACCGCCAACGCTAGCAAATGTGGGCTGGGTACGGCCAAAAAAACGGGGTGCGGCGCTATGCCTCAAGGTTGGAATCGCAACTTCGGAGTGGCGGTTCATGCCACACCCCTTGCTGACCGCCAAGCGGCCAGGCTCTTATAAGATTTTGCGTGCTTTGTTCAAAAGACCCGCAGCGCGGGAACGTTCGCTAAAATTGATGTGGATCAAAGAGCCCGGGCGGAATGCGCCTAACATGGCGGCAAATTCTCTTGGGAAGGAGATGCCATAATGCCTGTACCAGAACTTGATTTCGACCTCACCGAGACGGAGTGTGCGGTCAAAGAGACCGTGCGTCGTTTTGCAACTGAAGTCTTGCGGCCGGCCGGTGAAAAACTCGACAAGCTCTCCGCTGAAGAAGTCATCGCACGCAATTCCATTTTTTGGGATGTTCACAAGCAATATGTTGACCTCGGCTTGAATGAAGCGGGAGAAGGCCTCACGCCACTGGAGCAGGCCAGAATAAGTTGGATTGTCAGTGAAATGATTGGTTGGGGTGATTCAGGTCTTGCCATTGCTTTTGGGGCAGGTGGTTTTCCGTCTAACATTGCTATGATGACCGGCAGGTCCGATCTTATCGAGAAATTCCCGGCTGACGAAATCGGCTGCTGGGCGATTACGGAACCTGATCATGGCAGCGACATGATCGATTTTAATGACAACATTGTTCATCCGGGCGGCAATCGCGGCACGCCCAATACCATCGCCCGCGCCGATGGTAATGAATATGTCATCTCGGGACAAAAATCAGCTTGGGTTTCCAACGGTACAATTGCCAAATCAGCGGCTCTCTTCTGTGCGTTAGAAGAAGCTGACGGGAGTAAAGGCGGCGGGGTCTTTCTTGTGCCGCTTGAAGACGTTGCCGGTGTTATCAAAGCGAAACCAACCGACAAGATTGGTCAAAGATCACTAAACCAGGGAGAAATATTCTTCGATAACGTTCGTATACCTGCAGATTACAAGGTGGCAGGAACGGATGAGTATCGGGATTTCACGAATTTTACACTGACCAACGCCAATGGCGGGATGAGCACATGTTTTGCGGGCGTTGCCCGGGCGGCGTTTGAACTTGCCTTCGATTATGCCAAGGAACGCAAGCAGGGCGGTGTGCCGATCATCCAACATCAAAGCGTTAAAGCGCGGCTTTTTACCATGTACCGCAAGGTTGAAGCGGCTCGCTCGCATAGCCGCCGCGTGGTCCTCCACAACACGTTGAATGAAACGCCGTCGCTTCCGGCCGCGATTTCAGCAAAGATTTTTTCGACGCAAACCGCCTTTGAGGTTGCTAGCGATGCGCTGCAGATATTTGGGGGAGCTGGTATCAGCCGCGAATATCCCATCGAGAAAATATTCCGCGATGCCCGTATTTCTATGATCGAAGACGGATGCAACGAAATTCTGAGTTTGGTGGGGTTCGACGGCCTGGTTGCCGCCTAAATTGAATAACAACGGAAGGAAGAAAAATGGAACTGCGTGAAGCACTCGGACGGCGTCGGTCGATTAGGTTTGTCCGGCCCTATAAAACCGTTGAACCGGAGAAAATACAAATGATGTTCGAGGCGGCCCGCATCGCCTCCCACTGGGGTAATGTGCAAAGCCTCGGCGCCGTTGCAGTCTTTAAGGAAAGTGCCCCGAAGGAAGTGATCGAGTCCCTTGAAGCCGTGATTGTCGGTTGGCAAATCCGCGTCGCGCCTGTTGTCATCGTCTGGTTTGTGAACCCGAACATGGTTGATGAGCAAAGCGACAGACTGCGCCAACTTCTCGATGTCGGCGCCTTGGGCTTCGGTACTAAGGATGAGCGCAAGGATGCATTGGAGACCCAGCTTATCCCTGTGTTCGAAGGCATTAAGGAATCGCTTAAGGAGCCTGGTCTCAATGAGATCGATTGCGGCCAGGGTATCGCGCAGGCGACGCTTATGGCCTATGAACTTGGGCTTGGTACTTGCTGTTTGGGTTCGCCGTTTGGTGATCGTATGCTAAGCGCACTCGGTGTACCCGATGGATGCCGGTTCCTGCTTTTGCAAACGGTTGGTTATCCAGCCGAGCATTGGGAGGCAGGGGGCCAACGCCCGCGTCAGGAATTTGGCCGACTGTTTAAAATGAATCATTTCAGCAATGATTTTCCGCGTAGTGAGGAAGTCGTGAGTGAATTGAAAAAAGACAAAATGTTTACCCGTCCGGCACCACTACCCGAACGTGAAGAAGAACTTGCGTACTTGCAAAAGGCGCTCGGTATAGAGCCACCAGGTTTGCTCTAAGCTTAACGAATAAGAATAAAAAGCAGGGAGAGGAAAAGTGAAACTTAACGCTTATATTGCTGGTGTCGGCATGACACCCTTCGGCAAGTTTTTGGACCGTGGACTGAAGTCAATCGGTGACCAGGCTATTGAGGATGCCATCAAAGATGCCGGTCTTGAAAATTCTGATATCGAAGCGGCATGGGTTGGTAATGCGGCCGCCGGGTTGGTCACAGGCCAGGAATGCATTCGTGGCGAAGTCGTCTTGCGCGGCATGGGCATTGGCAAGATCCCCGTCGTCAATGTGGAAAACGCCTGCGCTAGCGCCTCGACCGCGCTCAATCAAGCGGCTGCCATGGTGACGGGCGGGCTTTATGATTGCGTCCTCGCTGTTGGTGTCGAAAAACTTTATGACGAAGATAAACGCAAATCATTCGCTGCTTTTTCAGGTGCTGTGGATGTCGAGGAATTCTCTAAGATTATGGCCAACCTGAAGAAGAGTGCGGAAGAAGGGGGTGCAAAAAAAGCTTCCGACGGTGCGGGTAAGAACCGGTCCATGTTCATGGATATCTATGCTTCCGCTGCCCGGTCGCACATGAAGGCCTATGGCACGACCGTTGAACAGTTTGCTGGTGTGTCGGCCAAAAACTCCTGGCACGGAAGCATGAACCCGCGGGCGCAATTTCGTGAAGCGCTGACGGTTGAAGATGTACTGGCCTCGCCGATGATCGCCGAGCCGCTAACGCGGCCCATGTGCTCGCCCATTGGCGATGGTGCAGCAGCCGTTGTCGTCGTCAGCGAAAAGAAGGCCAAAGAACTTGGTCTTCACAATCCGGTCAAGATTGTTTCAAGCGTTCTACGCTCTGGCTGGGACCGGGCGCCGGGAGAAAGCGGCGTTGCCGAACTTGCTACTGTGGAAGCTTATGAAGAAGCTGGTCTTGGACCGGAAAACTTAAGTGTTATCGAATTGCACGATGCTTCCGCACCTGCCGAAATCATGGCCTATGAATCGCTCGGGATTTGCGGCAAGGGTGAAGGTGGCAAGCTGATCAGCGATGGCACGACCAAGCTTGGCGGGCGTCTGCCGGTCAACACATCCGGGGGCCTTCTGCGTAAGGGCCATCCAGTTGGTGCTACTGGAATCGCTCAGATCGTTGAGCTCACCGAACAGCTTCAAGGACGCTCCGGCGAGCGGCAGGTCGAAGGCGCCAAAATCGGTCTTGCTCATAATGGTGGCGGCACTATCGGCACTGATGCAGCCGCTCTTTGCGTCACGATCCTATCCCGATAGGAGGTGGGCATGCGTGAACGGAATGAATTCATCCTTGCGGACCTCATTGCGGCCCGGGCGGAACAGAAACCAGACCTCGACGTCTTGACGTTCGAAGGCGCGGGTGTGCGGGACGATGAAATCCGAACCTACCAGGATCTCTGGGAGAATGGTAACCGCATTGCCGCGGGGTTGATCGCGCGCGGCATGGCACCCGGCGATCGGTTTGCCATCCTGATCCGCAATCATCCGGAATTCATAGACATCATGGTCGGTGCATCGATTTCCGCATGCGTTTTTGTACCAATCGACCCGCGCACCAAGGGAGCTAAACTTTCTTACACGCTTAACAATTCTGAGTGCCGCGGGATTATCGCTGCCGATCACACACTCGACCAAGTTGCCGAGATCCGCGACCGGCTCCCCAATCTTGAATGGATTTGGGTATTGGAAACCGATGAGCTTGAAGTTGAAACGAAGATGCGCGATCTGGAGAACGCTTCGTCGCTTGGAGAAATTCTGGATACGGATTACAAGCCGGTGAATGATCGGCTTAAGTCGGGTGCCGATCCTTTTGAGATCCTTTACACTTCAGGCACGACTGGCGATCCCAAAGGTGTGGTCCGTTCCAATGAACAATATGGCGGGGCTACTTTGATGGGCGCTCTGTTCGGTTTTGGTGCCGATGAACGGCCTTATACCGGCCTTTCCCTCACCCATGGCAATGCCCAGTTGATGACACTTGGGCCGACGCTCGGCATGGGCTTGCGCGCGGTATTCAGCCGTAAATTCACAAAGTCGCGTCTGTGGGATATCACCCGTAAATACGGCAATACGTTCTTTAATCTTCTGGGCGGCATGGCAACGGCGATTTATTCAGAACCTGAAAAACCCGACGACGCTGATAATCCGGTTAATTTTGTCGTCAGTGCTGGCATGCCTATCGCCATATGGGAGAAATTCGAAAAGCGTTTCGACGTAAAAATTCTGGAGTGTTATGGCGCTATCGAAGGTGGCATGGCGATCAAACCCGTCGGCCAGGGACCCATCGGCAGCTTTGGTAAGCCGCCACCAAATCTTGAATTGCGGGTCGTTGACGACAACGACAATGATTGTCCGCCGGGTGTCATGGGTGAGCTGATCTCGCGTCCTTTTACAGGCGAGAAAACTGTCGTGGAATATTTCGGTAAGAAGGAAGCGTCCGAAGAAAAGACCCGTGGTGGCTGGTTACGGTCCGGCGATATTTGCCACACAGACGAAGAGGGTTGGTTCTTCTTCGATTATCGCAAGGGTGGTGGTATTCGCCACAATGGCGACTTCATCAATCCAGGCTTTGTTGAAGGCGTGGTTGCCGAAAGCGATCAGGTGACGGATGTTTTCGTCTATGGCATCCCAGCGGCTTCCGGCGCGCCGGGTGAAAAAGATGTTGTTGCTGCCATCGTGGTCGCCGATCCGGCAGGCTTCGATCCGGTCGCTGTCTTCGCCAAATGCCGCAAGGACATGGAGGCGAATTTCGTCCCCACCTATTTGCAGGTCGTGGATGAAATTCCCAAAACCGCTTCAGAGAAACCGCAGGAGCGTTTCCTCCTCGAAAAATTCACGCCGGATGGTGCGGGGGTTTATGCAGAAGGGTGAAAACTGGTGACCCCGACAGGATTTGAACCTGTGACCTACGGATTAGGAATCCGTCGCTCTATCCTACTGAGCTACGGGGCCATGCCAAGGGCTCATGGATAGAACAGCTAGAGGTCCGCATCAAGAGTGTTGATCTCTGCCCGTCATTTTGGGGCTTTATCATCCCCTAATTTATGATAATTTCTTTGCACAACAGAATTGGGTGCGCATGTAGCGTCGAACCGCTTGGGGGCAGTTCAGCAAAGCGGAGGGGCGTGAAATTGGCGCATGAAACTATGTTGGAGGACCAACGCGAGCCGCGTTGGGCCATATTGCTTGAGCTATCGCTCGTCATTGCAATCTTTTTTGTCGTTCGTGCTCTGGCAAATGAATTGGATTTGCGGGCGGCAGGTTCATTGGGCGTGTTGTCATCGGTGGCCACCGCTACCATGCTTATGTCCGTTCGAGGCCGCAGTTGGCGGGACTTCGGCCTGACTATGCCGATGGGCATGAAAGGTTGGGGGTTTACGGTGCTCATGGGCATCGTCGTCATGCTGGCGACCGGTGCAATTGTCATGTTCGTTGTGATGCCGATATCTATGCGTTTGTTGGGTGGCCCTGGCCCCGATGTATCGGGGCACTTTTTATGGCTAAAGGAGAGCCTTCCTGTTTTTCTTGTTTATTTGTTTGGCGTGGTGTGGATAAGCGCCGCCATCGGCGAGGAATTATTTGTACGCGGATGGATGATGAATAAGGTAGCTGTTCTGTTTGGCTATGGCTTCTTGGGGTGGACTTTGGCTCTTTTTGGTCAGGCGTTCTTTTTTGGCTTTGCCCACTCCTATCAAGGCATGCTTGGCATGATTGCCACCGGTTCTATAGGATTCATTTTTGGCGTATTTTACCTGATCAATCAACGCCGATTGATTCCGCTGATCATTGCTCATGGTTTGATTGATACGATCTCTTTGACCCAGCTTTATTTGAGCTAAGACACAGACTTTACAAGAACTGATCGGGTGTTACCTTTCCCCATAGCGAATCTTGGTGTTGAGAGTTGCGATTAAGGGGAATTGATATGAGACGTGTTTTCATTGGCCTTGGTGTGGTGCTTATCCTTGGGTTTGTGATTATCCAAGTGGCCACACGCATTCCGGCAGTACAGGACCAGCTTTTTGCTCGTGGAATTTCCTCCCGCCTCAATCAAGGTTCTGTGTTGGTTGATGAGGATGCGCTCTATGTTGTTTTTTGTGGGACGGGTTCACCGCTAAATGACCCAGAACGCGCCAGCGCCTGCACAGCGATCATGGCCGGTGGGCATCTGTTTATGGTTGATGCAGGTCCTGGGGCTGCAGATCGGGCGGGCCGGTTTCGACTGCCGCTCGGGCAACTTGAAGGCATTTTCCTTACGCATTTCCATTCTGACCATATCGGTGACATTGGTGAGATGGTGATGCAATCATGGGCGGCGGGACGAGAGGAGCCGATGAAGCTCTATGGACCCAATGGCGTGAAATATATCGCGGGTGGATTTGCACGGGCTTACGCACTCGATGCTAGTTATCGCATCAATCACCATGGCCTTGAGGTGATGCCTCAAACAGGGGCGCGAATTGAACCCATTTCATTTCGCCCAAAGGTGGATGGTTCCGGCACGCTTCTGTTTGAAGCAGATGGTTTGAAAATAACTGCTTTCCCAGTTGACCACACGCCGATCTATCCAGCGGTCGGGTATCGTTTTGACTATAAGGGGCGCTCGGTTTTCATTTCGGGTGACACGATCTATCAACAGAGTTTAGCTGAGACGGGGGCAAAAGATGTCGATGTTCTTATTCACGAAGCGCTGGCCCCGCATATGGTGGGTCCTTTGAGAGATGCATTGAAAGAGGCAAGTGCTGAGCGCGTTGCAAAATTGCTCGATGATACGCTTGACTATCACACCTCGCCGGTCGAAGCCGCGCGGCTGGCCAATGAATCGAATGCCAAACTGTTGGTCTATACCCATATTGTTCCACCGATTAACAATTCAGTAACCAAACGCATGTTTTTGAGCGGTGTGAAGGCGGAACGCAGCAAGGGCGTTTCTATTGCTCATGATGGGCTCTATCTGGTGCTTCCTGCCGATGGAAAAGCAATACAAGAGCGCAGTTTAGTTGAATAGAGTTACGCGGATTGGGTCAATTCAAAAAAAAATTGCCCAAAAATCAGACAACAACCTAAAGTAGATATCTGGGGTTTTAACCAGACTAATTGCGCTCCGTAGGTAGTACACCTAAGCCCTTTTAACCGGTATGTAACTTCAAGTTGCCAAATTGTGGCATCGAACGGTTTAGCGACTGTTTGAATACTGGAATCTTTGAAGGGGTTCTCAACAAGGCAAGATGGTCGATCCAGTGGACTCACCAACTGAAAAGAGGTGGCCGTCTGAAAGCAGATGGCGTGATGCCCTGCGTCTAATCTCGCTCCAGACGCTGGCTCAACTCGATCACGAGCTCGATGACGTATTTAACGAAGTTCGCGTTGCTTTGATCAGGTATTGTGCGCCGATTTTTGGTATTGTCGGGGCATCACTCGTTGTTTACTATCAAAATACGAATACTCTGCATGCAGATGTTCTCACACCTATAACGCTCTCCTTCTCGATCTTGACCAGCCTTTTTCTTCTATTAGCGCCGATTATTCTAAGTGTCACGGGTTCAATGAGGTTTTGTAGCTGGTTGTTAACTGTGTCCGTTGGTGTTTCTCTTTTTACCAATGCCTACACTCTGATGGGGGCTGCTTCTCCCATCCTTCTACTTTTTGTTCAAGTGCCGGTGCTGGCAGGATTCTTTTTGGGCATGCGCGCTGCCTTGGTGACATTTTTGTCCGTTTGTGGTGCGTTAGTCATTTTGATCCTATACCGCTCAGAAGGGTATGAGGCGGATGCGGGATTGTCTGGTCTTATTGGAGCCAGTTCTTCCCTGGCTGTTATGCTACTGGTGTTTGGGTTTCTTATGGTCACCAGCAACACGCGTCGGCGTATTGAAGCGGAAAAAAGGCGAGCTGATGAAGCGAACCTTGCGTTGGGTGAGTTCGTATCGACATTGAGCCATGAAATCCGCAACCCGCTTAATGGGGTTCTTGGGTTTGCTGAATTGCTTGATGCCAACATTCGAGAGCCTGAAAACCAAACACTGACCCAAGCAATGCTTCAATCGGGCCGATATCTTCGCGGTCTTTTGGATGATGTTCTCGATCTGTCGAAAATTGAGGCCGGTAAGATCGAACTGGTTGAAGACGTGTTCTCAATAGAAAATGCGCTGACCCCGGTTATGGCTTTGTGGCGGGAACGCGCCCAGCAAAAGGGTCTGCTATTTGTGCTCAATATCGATCCTACGATCCCCATGTTGGTCGGTGATCCAAATCGATTAGCCCAGATAATCTCCAATTTTGCCAATAATGCGTGCAAGTTTACCGCGCGTGGTGCGATCACAATTGTGGTCAAGCGAGAGAGCGAAGATGCTGATCAAGTAAGATTGCAAATCTCGGTTGAAGATACAGGCCCCGGAATGCCGCCGGAAGTTTTGGAGAAAATATTTGACAAATATGATCAGGGTAATGATCAATTTAAGGAAGAACGCGGTGCTGGCCTAGGATTAGCGATTAGTGAAAAATTTGCTGATTTGATGGGGGGTGCAATTTCTGCGGAAAGTGAAGTCGGCAGAGGCAGTACCTTTTACTTAAAAATCCCTTACAATAAAAGCGCAGTGCCTTTCCAACATGGTCACGATTTGATAAGCGACGACAAGAGTCTTGTCGGTATTGAAACGCCTAGAAGGAGCGACAAGACGATACTTGTCGCCGATGACAATGCTTCCAATAGATTGCTTATCCAAACATTGCTGGAGCGCAATGGCTATACGGTTAAAGCCTGTGATCGTGGAGCCAAAGTGATCGACTTGGTAACCGAAAACCCGGATGCCTATGGTCTTATATTGCTTGATATGACGATGCCTGATATGGGCGGGGTCGAAGTGACCCAAAATCTTCACAGCTTTTTTGGTGAAGATTTTTGGATCCCGATCATTGCCGTCACCGGCAATGTACTCAAAGAGCAACGCCAAGAATGCTTTGACGCTGGAATGGACGATTTTGTCGCCAAACCGATAAATTTGGGCGAGTTTACCGCTCTCGTGAACCGCTATATGTCTGAGCCTGAGGAATTCCGCTCGCGCGAAGCGTAATAGTTTCGTCGGGTATTCCAAATCCTGGTTGACCTCAGTCATTACATTGCTCACTCTTACACTGCTTGATTAAGGTTGGATGATGGCCAAGCGGCCAGTGGGGTCCTTCGTGAATCAGAAACGCATATTTGCGATATTTGCAGCAAGCATTGTTGCGCTGGGGATTTTTTGGAGCGTATCGATTGCGCGCTCCAATGAAACACCCCTAAAAGCCTGTGGGCTTACGCCAGGACCGATCGATCGGGTTGTCGATGTGATCGATGGCGACACGGTGTTGTTAGCCTCGGGCAATGAAGTTCGATTTGTTGGGTTGCAGGCACCGAAGCTCCCTCTCGGCCGAAAGGGGTTTTCCAAGTGGCCGTTGGCTGATGAGGCTAAAGCTTATGTTGAAAAGGTGCTCCAGGGGCAATCAGTGCAACTTTTCTACGGTGATGCACGGATAGATCGGCATGGCCGTATTCTCGCTCATCTGTGGCAAGTAGATGAGCAGGAACCATCTTCAAGCGAAAGAGTTTGGATACAGAAGGACTTACTCGAAAGGGGACTTGCGCGGGTCTATAGTTTCTCTGACAACCGGGTGTGTGTCGGGGCTTTATACAGCGCTGAAGCATCTGCACGAGATCGTGGATTGGGTATCTGGGCGCTGGACTATTACACAATCCGTAAAGCCATTGAAACGCCTCAATTTATTGACACATTTCAAGTCGTTGAAGGACGCGTATTGCACGCCGAACAAGTTCGGTCTGGCGTCTACCTTAATTTCGGCGAGGTTTGGCGCGAAGACTTTACAATCTTCGTGGCGAAGAAAAATTTGCGGGTATTTGACAAAGCAGGTTTTGACCTGATCGATCTAGAGGGGCAAACTATTCGTGTTCGCGGTTGGTTGCAGGAAAAGAATGGACCGATGATCTTAGCAACTCATCCCGAACAGTTTGAACTTATCGATCGCCGAGCAGCGTCTCAGTTAGGGTCCGAAGCATCATAGGGGAGCGGGTGAAATGAGGAAAACGAACATTTATCAGATGACAAAATTATTGAACAAAAGAGGCATTGCTACACTTGCGGCATTGATCGCAGGTGGGTTGGTGCTTTCTGGCTGTGAGACAAATCCGGCGACAGGGAAACAGGAATTCTCTCTGATTTCATCGGCACAAGAGCAAGCGCTTGGCGCACAAGAACATCCAAAGATTTTGAAAGCCTATGGTGGCGCATACAATGATCCAAAAGTCAGTGGTTACGTCGCACAAATTGGCGGCACCATGGCGGCAAATTCTGATCTGCCAGCGGCAGGTTTTCGCTTCACGGTCGTGAACTCACCGATTGTCAACGCCTTTGCCTTGCCTGGCGGTTACGTTTATGCGTCACGTGGGTTGGTGGCTTTGGCCAATAGCGAAGCCGAACTTGCCAGTGTTTTAGGACATGAGGTTGCTCATGTGACCGCCCGGCATACGGCCCAGCGATATACACGCGCGCAAGGCGTTGGATTGCTTGGCGCTGTTGTCGGGTTGGCTACGGGAAGCGAGGCGGCCACACAATTGTTCAATGTTGGCGGGACGCTCTTTGTACTGAAATATTCTCGTGATCAAGAATACCAATCAGATGAATTTGGTGTGAAGTATCTTCATCGGGCGGGGTACGATCCTTATGCCATGGGTGATTTCTTGTCGAGCCTGCAAGCACAAAGCACCCTCCACGCCAAGATAGAAGGCAAAGAAAGCGACGCCAATCGCGTTGAATATTTCTCGACCCATCCCAACACATCTGACCGTGTTGCAAGAGCCTACGGGTTTGCTGGTCAGACAGGCTTGTCTCGCGGTGAACGACCGCGCCGATCAAACACGTATCTCAATGCTATCGATGGCATGATTTATGGAGATGATCCGGAGCAGGGCTTTATTAGAGATCGCCGCTTTGACCACCCTAAACTGCGTATTCATTTTGAAGTGCCACAGGGTTACCGGATGAGCAATCAATCATCTGCCGTGATTGCCAAAGGCCCATCGGGAAGCGTGGTGCAATTTGATGCAGCGCGGAACAACGCAAATAGCTCCTCGATTTCTTATTATTTGACTAACATCTGGGCGGCTGGAGAACTCAAGGTCAATATTGGAAACGTGCAAACACGGTCGGTAAATGGCATGAATATGGCGATGGGAACGGGCCGCGTTAACACAAAAAGCGGTGCGGCAGATCTGCGGCTTGTGGCTTATGACCAAGGTGGTGGTCAAGTCTATCGCTTCATGATCCTGACCAATCCCCAAGCAAGTGCAGGTCAATGGCCGGGCCTCCAAGGCATGATCAACAGCTTCCGTCGCTTGTCGCAAAGCGAAGCAAGCAAGCTAAAACCTTTGAGACTGCGTGTGGTGACGGTTCAACGCGGCGATACCGTTTCAGGTTTAGCGGCGCGCATGGCGTTTTCAGATTTCAAAGTGGAACGCTTTCGCGTCCTAAATCGGTTGGGACCGAACCAGGGTTTGCAAGCTGGCCAACGGGTGAAGATCGTTACCGAGTAGCGAACCGCTTTACCGACATTAAAAAAGCCTGGATGAAACCATCCAGGCTTTTCGTGTTTCAGGTGGTTGGGGCAATCGGAGCCGGTTCTTTTTGAAGCGCCACTTCAACGCGTTTGATCGCTTGATCTTCATCGAGTTTTTCAACTGCAGCGACTTCACGCGCCATGCGATCAACGGCGGCTTCATAGAGTTGGCGTTCGGAATAGGATTGCTCCGGCTGCCCGCCTTCGCGGTGAAGGTCACGGACCACTTCGGCAATCGAGATCAGATCACCTGAATTGATCTTGGCTTCGTATTCCTGTGCCCGGCGGCTCCACATGGTGCGCTTGATACGCGCCTTGCCTTTCAATGTTGTCAAAGCAGATTGAACCGTATCTTTGGAAGCCAGTGCCCGCATGCCCGTGGATTTTGCTTTATCGGTTGGAACCCGCAAGGTCATTTTATCTTTTTCGAAATCGATAACAAAGAGCTCCAGATCCGTTCCGGCGACTTCTTGGGTCTCAACAGATGTCACCCGGCCCACGCCATGGGAGGGATAAACAACATAGTCGGTCGGTTTGAATTCTAATTTCTTCTTCGCAACTTTTTTCGTTTTTGTCATGTGGTTGGTTTTACCTTCGCTTTCGAGCAGCAATTAGACAGATTGCGGCTTTTTCTGCATGAGCGTTCGAGTTCTGTGGGCAAACCCCATCTGCTTACTCACTCTGGGTTATATGCACGAAAAAACGCCACCGGCCAAAAAGTCGTGACGTTTCATCAACTTGAGGATTTGCCCATACAAGTTACAAATTATATAACACAAAATTACGGGTAATTCAACTCAGCCTCAGCGGCTGGGGCTTAGGAACCTTCACCAGGTTCCGCAGAAAAGTACTTTTCAAACTTACCCTCTTCGTTCTCAAACTTTTCTCGGTCAGCTGGCGGCTCGCCTTTGACCGTAATATTCGGCCATTTATCGGCATAGTCTTTGTTGAGTTCGAGCCATTTTTCGAGGTCAGGCTCGGTATCCGGCTTGATCGCTTCAACGGGACATTCTGGTTCACAGACACCACAATCAATGCACTCATCGGGGTGGATGACCAGCATGTTTTCACCCTCATAAAAGCAATCGACGGGGCAGACTTCGACGCAATCCATGAACTTGCATTTGATACATGCGTCATTAACGATATAGGTCACGAATGTCTCCTTTTATTGGCCGTTTGACGCCAATGCGATTTCGGTGCGCCAAAGTAGCAGCGGAAAGCTAACTGTGTTTGCAGCCGGAGTGAAGAGGTCAATTATCAGTTTTTGAAGTTTTTTGCTGCGCTCTTTTACGCGCCTCGCCAGCGGCACGATCTGGAACATGTAAAAGCCCACCGACGCGGCGGAGGAGACTGGCTTCATAATCGTGAACCTCACCGTCGGCGTAGACGATCTGCCACATCATTTCGATCATTTGAATGCGTTCATCTTCGCCAAAGGCTTCTTTGACCCGGTGCGTGAATTTGAAGATCTCGACCGATGCCTCATGATGGTCATGTGCGTGGGCCAGCAAAGCATCGCGCGCTTCGGCTTCCAAGCCAAAATGATTTTCTACCATGTTTGCAATCGCATCACGTTCAACGTCGTCGTAGGAACCGTCTAATTTCGCGGCCTCAATTAGCAGAACCGTAACAGCTATCTGTTCGTCTGGGATTGACGGGCTGGCGGATTTGGCTTCATCATCACCGCCCAGGAAAGACATAAGTTTTTTTAGCATGGGTCGCCTTTAGCTTGTTGGTGTGAGGAGTAATAAAGAATGCGCTTGTGTGGTGCAGCTTCGTTTTACTAACATTACTGGTCTTGGTTATGCCATTGATCGAGGGCGCGGCGATCTTTTTTGGTCGGCCTTCCCAATCCACGTGGTCTTGCTATGTTTGTCGACAAAGTCGATGCGTCCTTTGG
This sequence comes from Alphaproteobacteria bacterium, assembly GCA_021774955.1. GTDB lineage: Bacteria > Pseudomonadota > Alphaproteobacteria > M2410 > M2410 > JAJFIN01. The sequence continues at coordinate 26,556 of JAJFIN010000507.1, forward strand.
GACCCGGGGTGGTGACAGGTCTTCGTACAGAGTTTGTGCTTCAGGTGCGGGTCCGCGTCGGGTACCTGGTGAGAGGACCTTCACCACGCGCACGCGGTCGTGCAGTGTGAATGTCAAAATATCTTGGCAATGGATCATGTGACTTGATTTTGTAACGCGGTCACGTTTTTCACCGTTCTTGATGCGGATCTTCCCGGCCTCTGAAAATTTGGCGGCTAAGGAACGGGATTTGAAAATGCGGGTATACCAAAGCCACTTGTCGATACGTTGACTTGGATTAGTATCGCCGTCGCTCATGAAGCCTCATCTTGAAGCGATTTTAAGACAGCAAAAGGCGAATCGGGATCTAGCGGTGCGACTGGCTTTGCCGGTTTTGTTGGTGCCGTCACATTTTTGGCAGGATGCTTTCCTCGATTGTTGTCATTTTTGCCCGCACGTTTTTTCGGGCGTCCTTTGGCCCGTTGGGTTGTCGAAGGTTCAGATTTCAGATTGCGCGATCTTTGATGGGCTTTTCGATTAGGCCGTGAATTGTCCTGAGGGGTTGATTGGCGCCAAAACACAAAAGGTGTTCCAGCATTGTCTTTCAATGTGACCGAATGGTAACCGAGCGCGCGCAGAATTTGGGTAAAGTCATCACCGCCACAACCAACGAGCGACATCATGTCGGGAACGGTTTCAAATGCGCCGCGAGGTGGATAGGGCCGTATGAGCGAACCTAACTTTGGATCTTCAACTTCATTAGCGGCGATGGCGCCGGTGACAAACCGCCAATCGATTGTGATTGACCCGGTTGGATGTTTGCTAGTGCGTTTTTTTGCGGCGACTGCTTTTTTAGCGAGTTCGGATCCGGCGTTGCGTTGATCACGGATCAAATTTGCTAATCGCTCTAACATATCGATGCGAATGATACGATCGCCACATCGTTTAAAGCCGGCAGCAGCATAAACCCGATCAGGAAGGCGCCGTTCTATTAGCATTGAAGTGAGGCCTGCTGGCATTGCTTCATTGGCATGGCCATCTCTTTGTCGGTCATCGGCGACAGCGCGTAATATGATCAGCACCTGTGCCGCGGCCGGTTTCAATAGGCCGGGCATATAGATAGAGAATTCTCCAAAGCGGACGCCGAGTTTGCGTAATTGACCGCGCGCGGGTTGGTCCAGCGACCGGATTTCGTCCGACACCTGCGTGCGATCAAGACAACCCAGAGCCTCAACCATTTGATAGCCGATACCACGGGCAAGGCCTGCCACAGGAACAATATCATTTTCAACTTTGGTCGCATTGACACCTAAGCGCAGATTGATCAATGGTTCCAATGTTTTTCGGAAATGAGCATCGAGCCAATCAGCCAAGCGTTGATTGATTGCTTCCCGGCTGCTGGCTTCCATCAGGTTATCGGTTAGGATATCGATCTTTGGTGTGAGCGCGTCTTCGCCCTTTTCGAGACGGGCAATTTGTCCTTCTTCCCACCAAAGCGTGCCATCGCTCTTCAGTGTTATGGCTTCGTCATTGGCGGCCAGAAACCTTTGCGCCCTCGAAGTGAGTTCAGGCTCCAACGCCTTTGTGGCAGCGGCGCGAAGAGCCTTTGCTTCGAGCGCCTTGCTGGTTGTTACCCGCGGATCAAGCACGAAGAGAAAGCCAGATAATTTACCGACGAACTCACCTTCCACCATGACTTCGCCGTCGCTATTGATCGCCGACATCAACACCTCGTTATCTTTTAATCGTTTCATCAACAGGCTAGTGCGCCGATCAATGAATCTCTGGGTCAAGCGCTCATGGAGAGCATCTGACAACCCATCTTCTATTTGACGCGTCCGTTCTTGCCAATGACTTGGGTCACGGAGCCAATTGCCACGATTTGCAACATAGGTCCACGTACGAATATGGGCGATACGATGAGAAATCGTATCGAGGTCGCCATTGGTATTGTCCAACCGGTTGACGTTGCTGGCAAGCCAATCCTCTTCAATAACCCCCTCATGACCCACAAGATGATTGAAGATGTTGCCTAAAAGCCTCGCATGTTCGTCAATCATCACCTTGCGGAAGTCGGGAATTTGGCAAACCTCCCAAAGCGTGCGTACCTGCTCAGGGCCTTTTACCTGGTTCATGATGTCTTGGTCGCGGCTAAATATTTTCAAAACTTGCAGATCTTCAGCGGTGCGGGCTTTGACCAAGCCATGGCGGTTTGAGGGTTTTTCTAATTGCCGAAGGAGATCGCTTGTGGACTTAAATGAAAGCGCGTGATTGCGCCATTGCAAGGTTTCTAGCGGTTCAAATTGATGGTTCTCAATTTGTTCGATGATTGATGCTTCAAATGGCGGGCAATCTGTGGTCGTGCCGAAAGTTCCATCGTTCATATAGCGGCCTGCACGCCCGGCTATCTGACCCAGTTCAGACGGGTTTAAATGGCGGAAGTGATGGCCGTCGTATTTACGAGTGCCAGCAAAGGCAACGTGGTCGACATCCATGTTAAGACCCATACCGATGGCGTCAGTTGCAACAAGAAAGTCAACTTCTCCCGATTGATAAAGATCCACCTGAGCATTCCGCGTCCGTGGGCTTAGAGCGCCTAAAACGACAGCCGCTCCTCCGCGCTGGCGGCGGATCAATTCCGCTATGGCGTACACGGAATCTGTTGAGAAGCTGACGATGGCTGAGCGCCTCGGCAGGCGGCTTGCTTTTTTCGGACCGGTATAGGTGAGATGCGAGAAACGGTCACGCGATTGGAATGACACATCAGGTACGAGCTCAGCAATTTTTTGGCGCATGGTCGCAGCGCCTAGAAACAGGGTTTCTTGCGTGCCGCGGGCATGCTGCAATCGGTGAGTGAATATGTGCCCGCGTTCGGGGTCGGCACATAGTTGAATTTCATCGATGGCAAGGAAGGCAACTTCTCTTCCCAACGGCATCGCCTCAACTGTGCAGACGAAATATTTGGCGTGTGGTGGGACAATCTTTTCTTCACCAGTAATCAACGCAACATCTTTGGCGGCCCGGGTTTTGCGGATCTTGTCGTAAACCTCGCGGGCAAGCAGGCGAAGCGGTAAGCCGATCATGCCGCTTTCATG
>JAJFIN010000508.1 GCA_021774955.1 Alphaproteobacteria bacterium
TAGAAACAAAGGTAATGATTCCTGCATGTTACCCTTGGCGCGGTCCAACCGGTTGGCGATGATCGACATATCCGGCGGATTGTCGCGATTGCCTAATATGCCTCGCACATCTAGTTTGTAGCGCGACGTTTCCTGCAAGAATATTTGCACCACAAATAGTCCTAAAACCAAAAGTATAATTGTCGTCAGGGTCATGAGTTATGGTTCCTTGAACATGTCATTCTGTCTTAGTAAGGCCTAAAAACAAACGTGAATCAATGGTGTGTGAGCATTGCTGGGCATCAATGGGGTCAGATTCCTTTGATTTTGCGTGCGTTGCCCAGCACTTAACATCTCAACCGATAGAAAATAGCGTCGCCACCCCCCTTCGTCACCCCGCGACTTGATCGCGGGGTCCAACGGCGATGGCATGTCAGATGGATTCCGCGATCAAGTCGCGGAATGACAGAGAGAGTGATGGATACTCCGCATACGTTCCGCTTCCCTTCTCAACCACCCGAAGGGCTACCATGGTTGAGAGGGGAAGCGGCAAGCGCCTCGCCATCCGCGCGAGCGTCATGACGGAGCCCGATCCAGTATCTCGGATCAGTTTTCAACCGCCCGCCCTTCGACACACTCGCTGACGCTCGTTCCTCAGGACGACGTTTCCTTTTGACGTTACATTGGGAGGGCGCGTTCCGCACCCGTCTCGAAGTGTCCAACTATGCGGGTATATCAAAGGAGTCTGACCCCATTGATTTTCCCATAAAAATTATGGTGTCTAAAACATTAACGCCCTTCTTAAAAATAATTTAATTCCGTTTTTCTCTTGATGCAGATCAATGAATTTCTCAAGCCATTGAATCATCTAAGTTTTTCCAATTAACCATATATATCAGTATACAGATATTAACCATATATCTTCATAGGTTGTTAAAATACTTAGCTATAGTTTTATGGAAATTTTATGGGACCGAATGTCCGGGAGTAACCTATGCGTCGCTTTTCCAGCATGACCAGTGCCTTGGCCCTTGCAGCCTCATTTCTTTCGCCCATTGCAGCCTCGGCAGAGCCGCTCCCTTCTTTGGGTTCCGATGATTCACTGGCCCGGCTGTCTCCCCATGCGGGAAACATCGATCCTTTTTACGGTGACATTAATCCGTTCTATGGCGACATTGACCCTTTCTATGGGGACATCAATCCTTTTTACGGCGATATCAATCCCTTCTATGGCGATATCTCGCCGTTCTGGGGTGACATTTCACCGTTCTGGGGCGATATCAATCCGTTCTACGGAGACATCGAGGCTTTCTGGGGCGATATCTCGCCGTTCTATGGCGACATTTCGCCTTTCTTTGGCGACATCCAACCGTTCTGGGGCGACATCGGGCCGTTCTGGGGCGATATCAGCGCCGCCTGGGGCGACCTAGATACATTCTCTACCGAGACGAGTTCTGATTACCAAACCGTTGCCGACATGTTGCAAGATCTGATCGCCAGATCGGAAACTTTCTGGGGGGCGTCGGTCTTTGATCAAACGGGCAAGTCTTTTTCAGAAGGCTTCGCCGATGCGATTTTGTCAAAATACGGTATCGACCTCACCGACCCGGCGAGCCTAGAAAATCTTACTGCCGGTCAACGCTCACTGTTCTTCTTGGATTGGTATGACGGGTTGATGAACTTCTCCGGCGCTGATCATGTCGACTATTGGATGTCACTGGTGAATTGGTCGCCAAGCCTGACCCAAGACCAAGCCAATAACGTCGATGCCACTGTCGGATTGCTGGACGTCAAAATTCCGAACAATGGCACGCTCGGCGAGAAGGTGAAATTCGTCGGGGGTTATGATTACAGCGTCAATAGCCACGGTATTGCTGTGGCCGGTCTGATCGCCGGGAAACACGATGGCGAAGGCGTCATGGGCATTGCGCCGGATACCAAATTGCTGAACTACAACCCGTTCGACGATACCGGCACGGCAAGCTGGGATGATGTGACCAAGGGCATTATCAAGCTTGGGGAGAAACACGCTTCGGTTATCAATATGTCGCTGGGCGTGGCCGGTTGGACACTCCATGACGATTGGAAAGACGTTTTCGGAAATGACAAAGTCGCGGATCTCGATGAGGTCATCTTTGTCAAAGCCGCAGGCAACGAAGGCACCATTCAGACAGCGGATATTACATGGGACGGTGATGACCCTTATGAGAATCTGATCATTGTCGGTTCGGTGGGCCCCACGGGTCAGATTTCCTATTTCTCCAATACGCCCGGCGAGGCTTGCATCCTGACGGGCGGGGCCTGCCGTGAAGAGAACAAGCTTAAATACCGCTTCTTGGTCGCGCCGGGAGAACTGATCCTGACACACGATAACGATGGCAATCTCGCCCGCGTCTCGGGCACGTCCTTTGCCGCCCCGCTGGTGACCGGTGCGATCACCTTACTGCACGACCGCTGGCCGTGGCTGCAAGAATATGTCGACGAAAGCGTCGACATCATGTTCCAGTCAGCGCGTGATTTAGGCGATCCCGGCGTCGACGGGACCTATGGCTGGGGTCTTTTGGATGTCGAAGCGTCGCAATCGCCGCTCAGCTTTGACAATCTGCGTTTCTATATGCCGCAAGATTCTTCAAAGCTTAAATTCAATTCGAAAGACTTCAACTCTTTGTCGAGCGCAAGCCTTAAGGATGCCCTTCTGGCACCGGGCGCACTCGCCCTGTTCCAAGATCAGGGCGCCTATCTGTTCGCCCTAGAAAGCATCGGTGACACGTTCCGCGACTTTAACATTCCGTTGAGTACGCTGGTCTACGGCCAAACGCTCTCAACAAAATACAACGACGAGCGCTTCCAGCGCCATCTGTACCAGCGCCTTATCGACTGGTCGACGGGCAGCGGCTTTACCGATTTCCAAGACTATTCTTCACCGCTGGTGTCGATGAACGATTTCAGCTTTGAAATGACTGCGACCGAGCTGACCACGGACGAAATGTCCGCCGGTCAAGACGAGGTGCCATTTTACTCAGAATTCTCTGTCCGCCATGAGCGGAGCGGCCTGGCCTTCCAAGTCGGGTCTGGCACGGGCGCCACATCGCTTTATCGCCAAGATGGGTTTGGTTTCAAATCGGACTACGACATTGAAACCGGCGGTGTTAATCCGTTGCTCGGCCTTGCCTCCGGCGATGCCTTTGCAGCGGTCTCGCTTGACTTGAAACAAGGCACATCTTTGTCGATCGGCTTTACCAGCAATGACGATGACCATCTTGTACAAGACACCAATACCGGGCGCGAAATCAGCGTGCTCGATGGGTTCGACAATTATCAGGCCGCGGCTTACACGGTCGGTTTCAACCATGTGCTCACTGATAAGCTCACCATTCTGGGTTCCTATGCGCTGTTGGCGGAGGAAACCGGCCTCTTGGGCTCGCAAGGCAAGGGCGCGCTATCATTGAACGGCGGCGCGATGACTGACAATGTCACATTGGGTGTCACCGCCACGCCAAATAACGACATCACGCTGTCGGCTTCGGCAACAATCGCGCAGACGCGCAGCACAGAATTTGATAATTCGCTGCTCGGTGTGGCCGAGAGCGGCATCCAAAGCACCGCCTTCGCACTGTCGGGTTACAAACACGGCGTGTTCGGAAAAGAAGACGGGTTCCGGCTTTCTTTGACGCAACCCTTACACATCGAAAGCGGCGCCATTGAATACACGTCCTTGCAGGTCATCGACCGGCGGACCGGTGAGCTTGGTGTCGTGACCGAAATCTGGGACCAGAGCCCGTCCGATAGAAAGCTCGTGACCGAGATGCTCTATTCGACACCGGTCCTGGCCAGCAACATCGAGCTCAACATCTTTGGTGAAACAAGGTTCAACGATCACGAGAGAGACGACGATAGGGTCGGATGGTCGCTCGGCGTCGGTCTCGGCGGGAGGTTTTAATCATGACAAAACTTCCTGACAAGAACCAACACTTGAACGCCGTAAACGGAATATTTGCACCAAAATTCAATCTCGGGACGACAACAACAATGGCACACTGCAAAACAAAAACAGGCAATAAGATGATCAAAGCCGGACTCCTTGCCGCAGCACTCCAAATCTCAACACTTGGGATCAGCGTTCAAGCCACTGCCAATACCGGCAATGACCGGACCCAGGGCGTTATCCAGAACAATTCTGGTGCCACGTTCCAGACCGAAGTTGGATTGGCAAAATCGAGCATGATGGCAGATCCGGCGGCCGCGCTCACCCACGCCATTAAAGCTCAGGATTTGACGGTGACACTTGACAGCGTAACTCAAAGAAAAGAGAGCCTGGCGACCGCGCTCTGGCTCCAGTCCGAAGCCTTGCTTCGCACCGGCCGCAGTACAGAAAGCTGTCCTCTGCTCGAACGCTCTTTGGTGCTGGTTGCTGACACCGGCGATGGAACCAAGTTAGTCGGCGACCTTCATCTCGCTCTGGCGCGGGCTTTAAAGAAGACCGGCGATGTCAGTGGCGCCATGGACAACCTGCAAAAAGCCCATGAGATTTTCGAACAATTGGGAGAAAAGCGTAGCGCGGCCATGGTCCTGTTGACCATCGGATCGATCTACAATGAAGCACAGTCTTACAACAACGCGCTTGAATTCTTCGCACGGGCAATTGTGGTCTATCCTTCCGATCCGGCGCTGGAATTATCGGCGGCCAACAATTCAGGCAATGCCTATAAGGCGCTTGGAAAACATGATCGCGCCCTGGCGCATTTCAAACGCGCGCTGGAAATCAGTGCGGGTATGGATAGCGCAATCCTACAAGGCCGTATCCTGACGAATATGGCATCGGTCCAAGTTTTACAGAATGATCTCGATGCTGCCGAAGCAAGCACTGGACAGGCTCTGGCTCTGCTCGGCGAGGCGGGCGACAACGATTGGTCCAAGTTTGTCTGGGGCATTAAGGCCGATATTGCCTTGGCGCAAAACAAACCCTTCCAGGCCGTGGAATACATTGCCCAGACATTCGATGGCAGCAATATCGCCGCAACATCGGTGCCTTTCTTAGAAATGCACCAGATAGCCCAACGGGTCTATCGCCTGGCCGGTCAAGATGCGCTGTCGCTCGATCATCTTAAGTCTTTTGAACGTCTTGACGGCATGGTCCGAGAAGCCGGCGCTACGATTAGCTTGGCGTTGGACGGCACGAAGTTCAACTTCGCTCGGCACTAATTAGACATCGCACTGACTAACGGCGCGGAGCTTTCAAGCTTCGCGCCGCTTGTCGTTTTGAAGAGGGGTTGGCGGGGACTGTTAGTGGAATTGAATGAGCTTTTCTTCCCATCAATTTTATGCCTCCCACTCTCCCGTTACCCTGAGGAGGATGTGCAATATCCGTCTCGAAAGGTCGAGGTTTCAATTCAATAATCAATGGTAATCAATGGGGTTAATCAATGGGGTCAGACTCCATTGATTTCGCGTGCGTTCCCCAGCACTTATCACCTTAGCCGATAGAAAATCGATAGACACTCCGCATTCGTTCCGCTTCCCTTCTCAACCACCCGAAGGGCTACCATGGGTGAGAAGGGGAGCGGCCAACGCCTCGCCATCCGCGCGCGTCATGACGGAGCCCGATCCAGTACCTCGGATCAGTTTTCAACCGCCCGCCCTTCGAGACA
>JAJFIN010000509.1 GCA_021774955.1 Alphaproteobacteria bacterium
AGTGAGCTTGCGCCAGCCCGCCGTGCTCATGCTTGAAGGGTACAAAACGGGCGAAATCGCTGAGATTTTGGGGGTTTCTGCTGGCGCTGTCAGCGTCCGGTTGAACCGCGCAAAATCAAATTTATCTGAGATGTTGGAGGATCCCAATGCCAATTGAAACCTGGGAAGTATTACAAGAGGCCTGGTTGGACGCGGACGGGGCGGGCAGCGATGCAGGCGAAGTTGATGCAGCGGCGCTGGAAAAAAACTTGAGATCGAGCGTGTGGCGTTCGTATGGGTTTTCGGCACTCAGTGTTGTTGTTCTCCTTTATATTGTCTGGGAGCTCTACGGATTTGTTTCTACTGAATTGCCGCCGGCACTCTATGTCGTTTGGGCTGTTATCGTTGGGCTTGGCGCCACGGGTCTCGCGGCATGGAAACTTTATCTACGCTTTTCCTTTACCCGCGGATTGGCGCTGAACTCGCGTGACCATGTTGATTTCATGTTGCGCCGGGCCATTTCACGCCAACGTCTTTCGTTTGCGACTATTGCATCGGTTGGGTTCTATGCAACGATGATTATCGGTCTCAGTATTGCCCGGCTCCATGATTTAGGGCTTGCAGAATTTCTAACCCTGAAACGCACCGTGGGTCTTGGCGTCATTTTGGCGATCTTATCGGTCATATCTGGCATTGCCGCTCGTGGCCGCAAGGCGGCGACGAAGGAAGCGACTGCCTTAGTAGAATTGCAAAGATCGGAAAGTCTAGCCTACACCGCTGATGAGCCTAACTCATGACATCAGCGATAAAAGCTTTGAGGAGCGTGTTGTAAGCATCGGGTGTTTCGATGAACGGTGAATGACCGGCGTCCGGTATGATCTGGGTCTGGCCGCGCCATAGATTGCGCCATTGCAATTGGTTGAGATAATTGTTGTCGAAGAATTGCTCGTGTTCGCCTTGGAGGACCGCGATGGGGCCATGCCATCCGGCGACAATGGTTTTTTGGTGGCAGCCGAACTCGCCGCCGGCAAAGCGATCCCAACCATATTTGCGGGCTTTGCCGTCGGTGCGCATAGCGGCATCAATGAATTGCTGGGGCACATCGTCGAGATAGGTGTAGAGAAATTCTAGATAGAGTTTTAGGTCGTGTTCTGAGGCCTCTTCCATCGAGGTCACGGCCATTTGTGGTGACGGAATAAAAGTTGCGCCAAGCTCTTCAATGCCAGGTCCGGTTGGCGGCGTACCAGAGAGAACCATGCCGCCAATGTCAAATCCTCGCCCGGCCATTTCGATGGCGACATGTCCGCCTAAGGACCATCCGACTATGATAGGCTTGTCTAAGCTGAGCTCATCTATGATGTGTTTGATTTGAAGGGCCCAAATATCCAGCCCATATTCGTTTTCAGGATCACGCGCATTGTCCGATTCACCATGGCCAGGCAAGTCGACAGCAATAAGGGAGAGGCCTGAATCTTTTAGCCCCTCGAATTGACGGATGAACACCTCTTTGCAGGCGGAATTGCCGTGAATGAAGATGATGGCTTTTTTTGATTGGCCATAGCGCCATACTTTAAGGCGCTGACCAAGCACACGAATATCGAAAGTTTTACCAAGCGCGTATGAGAATTTTGCCTCAGTTGATTGTTTGCTTTCTGCGCGAAACTTCGCCTTAGGCGCCAACCATTTGAACATTGCAGCGCATCCCCCTGATTATCCCGTGGTTTAGAAAATGCCCAGCCACACTCATCGGTGGCTAGGCATCTTTTATCGGCGCCTATTATAACTTCAGCCGCAAGGTCATGCCAAATGTTCTTGGCGCGCCATAGGCGTGGGTGAGGGGAACTGCGATGGCGCTGCGGTCATCGGCGAAGGTGACGTATTCTTCGTCGGTGACGTTCTCCACCCAAGCAAAGATCTCCCAGCGCTCGCCTTCAACACCGGCTCGCAGATTAATCAGGTGACGTTCATCGCCGCTCAAGCGATCGGTGTTTTGAGCGTCGAAGTAGACCTTACTTTGATAATTCCAATCGGCTCGGGCGATAAAGGTGCCGACATTGTCAATCGGGTGGGTGAATTGAACACCAGCGGCCGATGTCCATTCCGGCGCAAGCGTCAGTTGGTTGCCGGCGCAATTGGGCGCGGCCGATCCTGCTGATGGCGGGCACCCGGGAAAGTCATCATATTCCGGGCTCAGATAGCCGAGACTGTAGTTGAATTCGATATACTCATTTGGCGTGGCGAAGATCTCCGCCTCGACGCCATAGATTTCTGCTTGAGCCGCATTGCTGAGAAGTACGGCCGTGCCGATCACCTGCGAGACTTGTAGGTCTTCATAATCAGTATAGAAGGCAGCGAAATTTGTCCGTAGGCGGTTTTCAAAAAAATCGGACTTCAATCCGACCTCATAACTTGAAGCGAATTCTGGATCGACCGTAAGGCCGGTGACGCTCGGCGCAAAGTCGGTGTTAAATCCAGCCCCCTTGAAGCCGCGTGCGAAACGGGCATAGACCGTGGTTTCGTCAGCCACATCATAGGAGATCGCGACAGTCGGAGAGAACGCGTCATCGGAACTCGATCCGACGAAATTGATATTGGGAAAGATCCCGGCGATGGGGTCTTGTTGCAGGTAGACCGCATCTTTTTCTTCGCGGGTGTAACGCCCGCCCAATGTCAGTCTCAGTCGGTCTGTTGCTTGAAAATCGCCACTGAAGAAAAATGCATAACTTTCAGTATCGACGGCGCTGGTCTGGGTGATCGGAGCAAAAAAGCCCGGCACCCCGGTGAGGAAATCGCCAACAGCAAAGGGTCTGAAGGATTCAGCTTCCTGATTGAAATAATAGGCGCCGACAATGTATTCGATCTGATCTCCAATAGTGCCGGCGAACCTGACCTCTTCGGTGAAAGTTTTGACGTCATCAGAAAACAGGTCGATGAAGAAATCGAATTGGGTCTTGTCGTCATCCAATTGCGCATCGAAGGAAGATTCGCGGTAAGACGTAATCGAGGTTAGCGTACCCGCAGTGCTGGTGTGGTTCGCTGCTAGTGAGAGACCCCATATATCGCGATCCAAATAATTAGGTCGATTGTTGTCGGTGACAAAGGTGCTGCTTTCGACGGGTGAACTGATGAAGGCGATGTCGCGCGGTTGAAGGAACACGGGCTCGCCGCGGTCGATGAGCGCGTCGCCAGACAAAATGAATTCGAGATTATCCGAAGGCGTGAAGCGCAATTGACCGCGGAAAGAACTCATTTCCAATGTCTCGAGGTCCTTGCCGCCGGAGAGATGTTCATAAAACCCATCGCGACTGACATAGCCCGCGGATAATTTACCGTAGAGCTTTCCGTCGACCAGTGGTCCGCTGGTAAAGCCGCGGATGCGCGTGAGATCATAATTCCCGTACTGAAGCTCTAATTCAGTTTGCGGTTCGTCTCCCGGTGTTATGGTGACAATATTGATCGCCCCTGCAATGGTGTTCTTACCGAAGAGCGCGCCTTGCGGTCCGCGTAAAATTTCGATGCGGTCGATATCGATCAACTCTTGATTGAATGTTTCCGGCCTGCCGGTAAAAACGCCGTCGACATAAAGGCCGACACCGGTTTCAACGCCGACGATACGCACGAGGGTCGAGATGCCGCGAATACCAAGTTGGCCTTGAAGGGTGCCGCCGATGCCCCCGCCCATATTGGCATTCGGGACAAAGTCGAGGATCTGATCGAAGGTTTCAATGCCGGCGTCTTCGAGTTGGGTTTTGCCAAGCACGCTGACCGCAACCGGCACGCGTTGCAGGCTTTCTTCCTTTTTACGCGCGGTAACGGTGATTTCGTCTAGTTGCGCGTAGGCACTTGGCGTTGCCAGCATGGCGATTGACAAGGCGGTGCTGCTAAGGGCCGTTTTTAAGGCTCTTGTTCGTTTGTTCTTCCCCGATTCCCTAGACATTTTCTCACTCCTCCTGGGGCAGACAGCCATTCCCACCCGGAAAAGCTCTGCCAGAAAACGCTAATTTGCGCTGGAGATAGGATCGTTGATGTTGTGACAAGTGTCTTTTTCGAACAGCATTTTTTTATTTCCTGAAGACATTTTGTGCCAACATGCTTGCTGCTAGCGGAATGTGTAGTGCCAAGATGGTTAATGCGGAAGAGCAATTGCAGGCAGTGTTTGAGTGGAAGGATATGGCGTCCTATGCGCCAACCTTGCTTGGGCCCAATGCATCACCATCTGATCTGATTGAAAGTCCACTTGGATCATCAATTCGCTATCCATTACCGGAAGATCGAGGCAGTGGATGGCTTGAGTTTTTGGAGCTTAACGATCCGATCCGTATACTGCTTTTCGACTGTCATTGGAGAGAGACCAACACTGTTCGTGTACGCGATGAAGAATGGGTGAGGTTTAACTTCTCTATTTCAATCGATATCTTTATGACTATGAGCGGTCAGAAGAACGCCGTCTCCGATGCCTCGTCATGGCGTATTATCAACAATCCAACCAGTGCCGATACAATCGAAGAATTTCCCGGCGGAACAAAAACGACCTGGGTAACCATTTGCTGTAAACCTGAATATATTGCAGCGCTTTGCGGCTGTTCGGAAGACGATATCCCGCATCCATTGCGTAACGATTTTTATGAGGACAACCCTCAGACCTTCCATGAACTTTATGATTTTACCTCGCGATTGAACGCCATCACGATGGAAATATTACGGACAAACCTCACCGGCGGATTGCGTATATCGTATATTCATGCCCGTGCGCGTGAATTGCTGTGCCTGGCACTTGAAAAAATCATGAACCCGGCGCCGGATGTCACAATTCCGGTTAAGCTCAATGAGCAAGATATGGAAGCTCTGGAGAAAGCACGGGGGATCCTGGTCGAGAACTGCGCATCACCACCAAGCGTCAAAGAATTGAGCCTCTTGGTCGGCGTTAACCGCAACAAACTTTTCTACGGTTTTCGTTCCGTGTTCGGAAAGACGATTTCAGAATTTATTCAAGACCACCGGTTGGTCTTGGCGCGAGATCTGTTGGAGAGTTCGTCTCAATCGATCTCTGATATTTCCGCAGCGGTGGGCTTCAAACACCAATGCAACTTCTCAACAGCTGTTAAAAAACATTTCGGCATGACACCGCTTAAGCTGCGCGAGGCTGCTCGCGTTGGTGAGGAAGGCTAGAGTGTTTCCAGGAAAAGTGGAAGCCGGTTTTCCGTCCGGAAACACGGAAAGCAACAACTTAGGGTCGGATTTTGATTCCATCAAAATCGTAAAGACCCTAAACGAAAAACGGCGGCAGGAGAAACCTGCCGCCGCAATCTTAGTTGGAATTTCTGTTCTTAGAAATTCTTAGTGATGCGCGCGTAGTAGTATCCGCCATTGAAACCAAACGGTGCTGCACGACGCGAGAACTCAAAGACACCTGGGCTCGTCAAGATCGTCGTACCCGTGCCTGGCTCAGTTAATGTGCCGCCACGAGATTGGCCGATCAGGTTTGTGTCCGGTACTTCATCAAACACATTGTTGGCGCCGATGGTGATAATGGTTTGAGCTTCTTCAAACTCGAAGGAAGCTTGAATGTCAGTCAACCATTTAGCGCTAAATGTTTGGACGTTAGCGGCTGAGTTACACGAGCCTTCGCAGGTTGTGTATTCGCCGTAACGGCTGCCACGGATCAGGAAGGACAGTGGACCATTGCTCCAATCCGCAGTGAGATTGACGCGAGACTTCGGCTGCCATTCTTCGATGATCGAGCGATCTTGTGCCGAAAGCAGGGTAAGGCCTGTCAACAAACCAGGTGATGGCAAGTCTTTGGCGATCTCTGTTTCGGTATAGTTTGCCGCTGCAGACAGTTTCAACTGGCCACCTGCGATATCGTGAGGCACGTCGTAGCTACCGATGAAATCGACACCTTGCGTTTCAGTGTCCACCGCATTGGTGAAGAACTGAGCGGCTGTGGCACCGACGCTGGTCAACGCCGCGGCGATAGCGGCTGTGTCACTTGCGGTATAGGCCCGCGTTATGACGATCCGGTCGTCGATGTCTACTTTGTAGAGATCAACGGTGAATGTCAGATCCGGCGTTGGTGTCGCGACAAAACCTACGGAATAGTTCAAGGAAGTTTCTTCCTTGATCGCAGGAATGCCGAGTGCTGCCGCTGCAGGACTGTCATTACGGAAGGTGCCGCGTTCTTGTGCAACAGTTGTCATACCAACAGTCACAAATTGTGTGCTGACGGAATTGAAGAATTGTTGCTGCATGGACGGCGCTCTAAAGCCCGTGCTGACGGCACCGCGAATAGCGTAATCGTCAGTCATGGCCCAACGACCGGCAATCTTACCGGTTAATGTTTCACCGAAGTCACTGTAGTCTTCAAAGCGCAATGCGCCTGATAGAGTGAAGCTATCGGTGACGTCCGTTTCGAGTTCTGCGTAGAACGCAAAACTTTCACGGGCCTCGTCAACTTCTTCTGAAGGTGACCAGCCACGGAAAACCTGGAAGCCAGGTGAGTAAGTGACTTCACTTCCGGGCACAGAACAACCGAAGCAATTGGTGTTGAGCGCACCGCCATCAATGTAAGAAGCCGGTTCACCTGCTTCGATTTTGTAGGTTTCGCTCCGTGCTTCGGCACCAAAGGCAAAGGTGCTTGACCGGCCGCCCATGTCGAATGAACGAACAATGTCAATATTACCTTGCAATTGGCTGAGCCTCAAAGTGCCAGCATTTGCTGACGTTGGGCTTGCTGCACCGAGAGAGGCATTGGCGGAATTCGAAATTGTGAATTCGTAGGAATTCGTGCCAAAACCAATGGAAGTATCAACAGTCCAATCGCCAAATGTCCAATCAATCCCAGCGACCCCGGAGAGGTCAATGACGGTTGGTTGGATAAGCGGTAAGAAACCATCAGGATAAAGTTCGAGAACCGTGCGATCGAACTGGTTTGCCCGGCGATAGAAACCACCGGTTTCGTTTTGACGGTTGGAGTAACTACCGAACATATAGGCTTCGGCATTGTCGCTCATTGTGACAGCAGAGTTTACGAAGAAGACATGCTGCTCGGAATCACCGTCACCAATACGGAAATTTTGGCGATCAAAAGTAAATTCACGCGGATCAAACAAGCAACCGGTCATATCACCAGTGGTACAGGTTGCTGCGCCTTCATTGGCGAAGGGATATTGTTGTGCCGCTGAACGTCCAGCGCGGTTAGTACTGGCCCGGTCGCGGTATTCATAAGTGACGTTGACGAAACCTTTATCGCCAATGGCAAAACCTTTGTTGATGCTGGCGACGAAAGTCTCGCCATCACCTTCGTAAGTTTCACCATAGGAAGTTGAAAGTGTTCCACCTTCATCTGCCGTCTTTAAATTAAAGTTGATCACACCGGCAATCGCATCAGAACCATATTGTGCTGCAGCACCGTCGCGTAGAACTTCGATGCGGCCAATAGCGCTTGGTGGAATGGCATTAATGTCAGTGCCCGCTGTCCCGCGACCCACAGAGGTGTTGACGTGGATAAGCGCACTTGAGTGACGACGTTTTCCATTGATCAGAACCAATGTTTGGTCAGGGCCTAAGCCACGCAATGTGGCAGGGCGAAGACTGTCGGTGCCGTCTGAAATTGAAGAACTTGAGAAATTGAATGAGGGCGCCAAAGCTTGCAACACCCGTCCAGTTTCGGTGGCGCCTGTGCTCAGTATTTCATCTTCGGTGACAACATCAACGGGGACGGACGAATCAAGTGTCGTGCGCCCGACAGCGCGTGTCCCCAAGGTGATGATTTCGTCGACCGAGCCGTCATCCGGCTGGGCAAATGCGGGTGCTGACCCGCTGATCGCGACCAGCGCGACACTGGATAAAAGTGAAAGCGTCTGGGCCTTCTTAGACCAGCCTGACTTTCGATTGTGATTGTTATTCTGCAACACGAATGTGCTCCCCTGAATCATGGTTAATATCGCTTAGTAACCGCAGAAGAGCTTGATCCTCGGAGCAGAGTCAATGCTGGGAGAACCGAATTGTTGACAATTTTGTAAACGGTTACATTTTTACATCGCTTAGATTGAAAAGCTGAGAATTAGTCAGTTTGTTTTGAATACTAAGTATAGCAACGCTGGGTAGAATTTTGGATTGCAATCGATTTCAAAAACCGGCCAGAAATTGGCAGTCCTCAGGATTGGTCATCTACTTGAAGCGATTTCGAGCGACGTTGTATGCGCTGCCCACGGATCATAAAATCAGGGGCGATCTTCACCGGCGCTGGTTGCATATTACAATAAGTCTAACTAACAAGTCTGCGCATGGCTGATTGCTACGAACCTTCGTGCATTCGCATCCCAGCAAGCGTTACCGTCAAGAATTGTTCGACGGTCAAAAAGGCGGGACTCATGCCATGGTCGATTTCTTCCAATGGCATTGAGGCGATAATTTCTTCATCACTTTTTCCCTCGGCGACGAGAGCTGTTAGGCGCTCATGGATCGCCTTTAAACCATCGTGAGTCTTCTGCATGTCGGCACGCTTAGCCATCGGGCCATGACCAGGAATGATATCGGTGTCGTCGTCTGCAAAACGGAGGCCGGTTTCCAACGCGGTTATTGCGCCCCCTAAATGACCACCCGTTGAGTAGTCGAAGAAAGGGAGCATTCCATTGATAAAAGTGTCGCCCATATGCAAAACATTAGCCCCCCGGATATAGACAATTGAATCACCATCGGTATGGGCGGGGTCGACATGTATGACGGCTATTTCATCCTCGTTGAAATGAAAAGTCGCGGTATCCGAAAATGTAAATTTTGGCAGTGCTTTGTCGGGGCTTGGCTCGACGGTCGCTTTAAACGCATCGATCACTTGAGATGTGCTCATGCGCTCGCGCACACTTTCATGAGCGATGATGATCGCCCCATTATCAGCCATGCTTTCGTTACTGCCGACATGATCGGGGTGCCAATGCGTGTTAATCACGTAACGAGGTTTTTTGTCGCTCAATTCCAATAGAGCCGCCAGAATTTTCTCTGACATGCGTGCCCATTGATCGTCAATCATCAATATGCCGTCGTCACCGACTGATAGGCCGATATTGCCGCCTTCTCCAAAAAGCACATACGCGCCCTTGCCGAGGTCTTGGGTTGTGACCTGGATTTCCTGAGTGTCTTGGGCCTGAGCGGAAAAGGTCATTGTCCAGAATAGAAATACCGAGATCGCAATTTCCGTCATTGTTTTTTTGGGCATTCGAGGTTCTCTTTCGATCAATCTCATATTACGGGTTTGGTATTAGTTCAGCCTGGGCGGTGAACGAAAGGCTAATTAAAAAAATCGGTCCGGGTTATTTTTATGGCTGCTACGATGCCTCATGCATGCGCATGCCAGCGAGGGTGACGGTTAGAAACTCTTCAAACGATAAAAATGCCGGCTGCATATCGTGATCGATGCCATCAAACGGATTGGATGCGATGATTTCTTCATCCGTTTTACCTTCAGCGATGGCATTGGTCAGGCGTTGATGAAGCGTTTTCAGCGCATCATGGGCTTTCTGCAAATCGGCGCGCTTGGCCATCGGGCCATGGCCGGGAATAATGTCTGTATCATCATCAGCAAAACTCAAGCCGCGTTCCAAGGCTGCAACCATGCCGCCTAGGTGGCCGCCGCTTGAAACATCGATGAACGGGAGAATGGTGTGGAAATAGGTGTCGCCCATGTGGAGAACATTGGCACCGCGCATATAGACAATCGAATCGCCATCAGTG